>JAISLV010000101.1 GCA_031277075.1 Endomicrobium sp.
AAGTATTTCGCCCGTTTTAGGTTTTTGAACTATGCAAACGGCTTTTTTGGGCTTATAATCCGCAAAAGCCTTGCGCAGTTCCTGCTCTGCGATAAACTGTATATTTTTATCTATCGTAAGCTCAACATTTAGCCCGCGCAGACGATTTTTGTCTATTATCGTCTCGGGTATAACGTTTCCTCTTGCGTCCCTAAAACTTACGGTTTTTACGCTTTCTCCCGCAAGATAAGAATCCGCTATTTTTTCTATTCCTTCTAAGCCCTGCCCGTCGCGCCCGATAATGCCCAAAATGTGCGAAAGAAGACGCCCTTCGGGATATTGCCGCAAATATTTAGTTTCAAAACCTACGCCGCGCAGTTTTTCGGCTTTTATTTTTGTATATGTTTCATAATCAAGGTCGCGCCCAGTAGGAAAATAAGCCGTGTTTCCGAAATCTTTTAAACTTTTTTCTTTGAGCTTAATTCCCAATGCGGCAAGTTTTTCTTTAACGGCGTCGTAATCTTCAATTATTGTAGGGTCTAAAAATAAAGAATAAAATTTAACGCTAGTAGCTAAAATCCTTCCTTTAGCGTCTAAAATATCGCCTCTTTTTGGCATTTCAACGCTTTCTCTTATAACCATTTGCCTGACGGCTTTATTGATTGCGGCATACATAAAAATTTGAACTACGGACAATCTGATAAAAAGAAGAAAAAAGATAAGAAACGCGGCGCATACCACAAGCGTCTTTCTTATTGAAGTATTTTTTGTAGTTTGAAAAGTATTTAACATTTTTTAGTCTATGCGTTCCGTTTCTTTTTCGCTGGGTTTATAAAGGCGTTTTTCTTTCGCTATTTTGTCCATTTTATCTAGGGATAAAATGGAAGTTATTTTAACTCTCAAAGCGTCGTTTTCGGCGTTAATTTTATCGTATTCGTTTTGCAAAGCCGAAACCGCAAGTCCCATTCTCACCGCTCCGTTTTGCTGCCAAACATAAATGAAGCAGCAGCAAACGGCAAAAACGGCTGCAATTAAAAGCCTACTCATATATTTTCTCCGCCGCTCTTATTTTTGCGCTGCGCGCGCGCGGGTTTTGTTTAATTTCTTCATATCCTGCGGCTATAACTTTTTTTGCGACAATATTGTAGACGCCGTTTAAGGCGTTTTGCTTAAAATTATTTTTTACTATTCTGTCTTCAAGCGAATGAAAGCTGACGATAACTATCCTAGCCCCTTTGTTAAGCGCAGACGGAGCGCAAGACAAAAGAGTTTCAAGATTTTCAAGTTCCGAGTTCACAAAAATCCTTAAAGCCTGAAAAACCTTTGTCGCGGGATTTATTTTCCCCTCGCTTTTTTTAACGTTTCGTATAATGTCATGCAATTCTCTTGCGGACGTTATAATTCCGCGTTTGCGTCTTTCTACAATAGCGGACGCTATCTGCTTTGAGCGGTATTCCTCGCCGTATTTATAAAAAATATCGGCAAGTTCTTCCTGCCCGTAAGAATTGACCACTTCTTTTGCCGTAAGCGCGTTTCTTAAATCCATTCTCATATCTAAAACCGAAGAGTTAAAAGAAAAACCTCTGGTCTCGTCGTCAAACTGTTTTGAAGAAACGCCTACGTCGGCAAGAATTCCGCTTACAGAGCCGACGCCGATATTTGAAAGAGCAGATTTAATATTTTTAAAATTATCTCTGACAAACGTAAGCCTGCCGTTAAAAATATTCTCTCTTTCTTTAAATTCGTTTTGAGAGTCCGCGTCCCAGTCAAAAGCTATTATTTTAATATTCGGAAATTTTTGAAGCAATAAAGAAGAATGTCCGCCGCCGCCGAAAGTGCAGTCAACGTAAAGACCGTTTTCGTCGGTTATCAAATATTTGCAAACTTCTAAAGGCATTACGGGCAGGTGATACGCCGCTCTATCGCGGCGATTTGGCGTATTGAAAGATTGAAGCATAAAAACCCTTTGACCGCATATAAAAATCTAATAATTGCTCTAGCCGCCGCGCGCCGTTAATTCCAATTTATTTAAAAATAATAATTTTTAAACCGACTATTATCATCAAAACGGCAAAACATTTCTTTAAAATTTCAGACGGTATCAAAGCCGCAAAATGCGCTCCTAAAATACCGCCTGCGGCAAAGCCGATACCTATAAAAACCGCCGCGGATATATTCACATATCCTTTTTTATAATAGGCAAGCATTGAAAACAAGCTGAGAGTTATAACCGCAAGAGAAGTCCCTTGAGCCTGATGCTGCGTCATTTTCAAAAACGCAATCATAAGAGGAATTAAAACAATTCCCCCTCCGACGCCCATCAACCCGCTCAAAACTCCGCCCGTTAAACCTATGCCGACGCAAACAATTGAATTCATAAAAAACCTTTTGGCTGCAAAAAAATAAAAATTATGCGCGGATTTACAATGTCCGTAAATAAAAATACCCGCGCCATTGTCCTTTTTTAATCGTCAATTTTTTCATTGCCGTTATAGCGGTTGGTTATACACCGAATTCTGTCTTTCAGCCGCCTTTAACGGTTATCGTCAAAGACGTCTAAAAGCGCAATCATTTCTCTGCCGTTAAAATCGCTTTTAACGGTCAAGCGGTCAAAAATCAACCTTGCTTTCCGGTAAGGATTTAGCCGTTTCACTTTCCGCATTGCTGCGGAAACTTATCCTCTTTCAAGGATACCCTCGCATTTCTGCGCAAATGCGTCTCCGCAATGAAGCCGCAAAGGCGTCTCACAACGGAACCGCACGGGCGTCTCTGCTCGCACCTCTTAGCTTGCGCTATGCAGGAATTGCCTGCTACCGTTTTCGTTTCAGATTTGACATAGCCTCCAATGAGGACAAAACCTGACTGAAACGTTAAAGTTCGGACTTTCCTCTCCGCGAAAACAAAAACGCGGAGCGATTGCGCGCCAACCGCTATAACGACAATGAAAAAATTGACAATTAAAAAAGGACAATGGCGCGGGTATTTTTACTTGCGGACATTACAAAGGCTCGCATAAAGTTTTATCTTTTCAAAAGTATTCTTGAACAATTGTCGCAAAAAACCAGCTCTGTGCATTTTTGGGCTTGATTTATAAGCTGCGGGCGCAAAACCATAGCGCAGCCGCCGCAGGCGTCGCCGTCAATAAGAACTATGCCCTGTCCGTCTCTGCCTTCGCGGACTCTTTCGTATTGCTCAAGTATTTTGGGATTTACTTTTCCCTTATACTCCCGCCTTTCTTTTTCAAGATTTACTATTTCTTCTTCCCATGCTTTTAATGAATCCGACACTCCGTTAATTTCGGCGTTAATTTTCTGTTCATATTCTTTTAATTCGCTTTCGGCTTTTTTAACCTTAACGGTTTCCTCGTCTATTTTTTCCATCAATTCAAGTATTTCGTCTTCAATAACGCTTTTGTCGGCTTTTGCTTTTTCTATTTCAAGAATAAGAGCTTTATAAGCGTCGTTTGATTTTACGGCGTTAAGTTCCATAGAATGTTTAGCTATGGCTTTTTCTTTTGAATCAAGCAAAGCCTCTTTTTCTTTTTTAAGCGAATTCAGAGAAACGTAATTTTTCTTTGCCGTTTCGGTTTCGGATTTTTTATTTTCCAAACGCAGTTTTTGTTCGGCAATAAACGCGGGAGCGTTTTCAATTTCAGACTTGATTTTTAATATTTTAATATCGTAATTCTGCAAACCGTATAAAATCTCTAAATCTTGTTTTAAATTTTCCATTGAGACCCCCTCATAAAAACAATTAAACATTGAATTGATAATAAATACGTCTGAATTTTGCCGCTTTGCGCAATTGAAAGCATTTTGCGGCGTTTGTTTTCTCGGCTCATCGCCAATTGGGCGTCTCTAAAAACCCTAACGCTCATCCTTACCGCGCCTTTTGCGGCAATTACAAACATTAATAGGTTTTTAAAGACACCCTATTGCCGAAAATTATCAATTGTCAGTTTTTAATTGCGGTATAGGCAGGTAGGCAATCTTAAACCTGCAGCTACTTATATCTAATGCAGACTTACAACATTTACGCAGTTTGGTGGGTATGGCAGGGTTTGAACCTGCGACCTCTCGCGTGTGAGGCGAACGCTCTTCCGCTGAGCTACATACCCATTCAAGCCAGACAAAAAAGCAAAATGCCGAAACGTTCAAATTCGTCAATAATCGCGCATTGCCGAACGGTTCGCCATTTGCTCTTAAATTTTTTTGCGCTTGACTTAAACTTAACCGCCTTAAATTTGTCCGCCAAGCCCGCCGCAATTCCAACGCTTTCCGTCGGCTAAATAACTATCCGCTGCAATTTATAGATTATAGCAAGTTTTAAGCGCTACGGCAATAAAAAAACCCTTTGATTTATCAAAGAGTTATTTACTTTCATATAATTGGGCCTGGTAGGACTTGAACCTACGACCAATCGATTATGAGTCGATTGCTCTAACCAACTGAGCTACAGGCCCGCAATAAATACGCCATCTAAACAAATAAAACGCTGAAAGATTATATCTAAAAAATCCGCGCAAGTCAAATTTCTGTCATTATAAAAGGTTTTGGGATATAAAATTCTCTAAACAAATGATTTCCTGCTTTCTTTGCGTTTTGAAATCTATGATAAGGGACTTCGGCTGTAGCAGTATGAATGCGCTTGTAATTATACTGATGTATTTCTTCATTTAATATTTGTTGAGCGTCTGAAATGCTTCTGACGTTATCGCTAAAACAGCGTCTTACAATGTGGTCTTGTATCCATTAAGGTCTTTCAATTTTACCTTTAGTCTACGGGCTTAAAGCATAATGCTGTTTAACATTGCATTCTTTTAATACTTGCAGCCACTGTGTGTCAACGCCATCGGTTTGAATATATGCGTTTTTATGTAATAACATATCGTCGCGCCCTGCAACGCACCTGAATATACTGTGATTGTCAGAATAATAACTTAAAGGGTGTCTCTAAAAACCCTAACGCCCGTCCTTG
>JAISLV010000109.1 GCA_031277075.1 Endomicrobium sp.
AACCCCGTATTTCTTGTCAAATATTTCTATTATCGCGCTTATATTTTTCTGCACGGCTGCGTGCGAATGCAAATCTTGTATGCATACCGCTATCGTGTCGCTTCCAGAAAAACCCGCCGAAGTTATTTTTCCAAATGAATATGGCAAAATAAATTCTTCAAAATATTGGTCAAATTGGCTGTTTAGACGCGCTTCTTCCGCTAAAACCGCTAAACCTTGCCCATATACCGAAGTCAATAGAAAACAATTAATTACAAATAAAGCCGTAATCTTTACAGCGTTAAGCTCCTTAATGTATGACGCTGTTATCTTTGAAAAGCGTAAAAAATTTAATACGCCCTTTTTGATAAAATCATTAATCGTTTTCATTTTAGTATCCTTTTAAAAATTTTATTAGTAAATAAAAAAACCCGCTTTTATTTAAATTAAATAAAAACGGGTCTTAAATATATTTTATACTTGTTTGCAATAGGCGCGCTTCTGGGCAGCATAGACGCTAATAATAGCAATAATATAAGCGTCATTATAAAATTGTTGCGGTTAAATAAATACGATAAAAACGTTCTTTGACCATCGCCGCCAATAGATATAACCTGTAAAATTTTTATCCCTTTATCAGCATGGAACATCCTCGTTTCGCTTTTCTCTTTCATTACGCATACTGTTAAAGGAATTATGCTATTTTCATCACCCGCTGACTTTGTCTCTGCCTTTACCCCTTTACTTTCTTTCTTCAAATCAACGCCTGCGCTTTTTGTCAATTGTTTTCCCGCGCTTACATCTTCTGCAAGTTTTATTCCAAATTGAGAAAGCGAAACCTCTAAATCCGCAATGCTCCCTTTATAAAATATCCCTAAATTAACTATATTTGCAAATATCCCCATAAAAATAAACACCCCGACGATTTTAATAAATCGTTCGGAAAGTTTAAAACAATAATAATTTACTTTTTTTGTTTTCATAATTTTTTAGATACGCCCATTTATAATACCTTTATTATAAAAAAAATAATATATAAAAATGTGAAATTATTGTGAATTATTTAATGCGATTATTTTAACCCGCAATAGTTTGTAATAAGTCTATTCAATTTTTTACTAAAAAACAATGGATATTTTTATACTTTTTTGTCAATTCGTCATTGCGGGCTTGACCCGCAATCTGCTGTTGTTATTGTCGTTAAATTTCGCTTTTGTAAAAAACGGCAAAGGCGAAAGGAAAAATACCCCGCCGCTGCGCGCCGCCCCTTTTGCAAAAGGGGAATTAACGGCAAACGACAGATAACAATAAAAAGACGCCCCCGCCTGAAAATGCAGGCGAGAGCGTCTTTGCAGCTATTACTCTAAAAAAACGGGTTTAAAAGTTGACAAAAAAACCTATTGTAAAATCTGCAGAACTTGCGGCGTTATTTGTGTCCGCGCCGAAAATGAACGAGGTATTTCCTTCCGTAGAAGACCAGTTTAAACTTAAAAAATTAAGCGTCGCAATTAACCCTATTCTATCCGAAAGCGCATACTGAACATTTGGAGCGACAGAAATTCCTATAGTGCTTTCGTCAAAGTCTCCTTCTTTCAAAGAAGTTTGAGAATATGAAAGCGTGGGCGCTATATATACGCTTAGAGGTCCGAAAGCCGCTATATTGTATTCATACCCTAAGGTAACGCCGATTTCAGTCGCGGTTTCTTCGTAAGCATCATTTACTGTGTATGACGCATTGTTATACGTTATGGCAATACTCACGTCAGACTTCTCGTTTAACAAATAACCGATATACGGAGAAATACCAAACCCCGATCCGCCCGTTAAAACGTTTCCCCCTTCGTTTTCAATAGCATGACCTTCAGACCCGCCGAATAAAGCAAAAGTCCCTCCCGCAAAAAAATTGTAAGCAAAACCGTTTGCCGACACCGCCGCCAACATTACCGCTGCAACCAAAATTTTCTTCATACTTCCCCCTTTTTGCCGCATTTTAGCGGCTTTTTTATAGCAAGGCCAAAGCCTTGTATTTCCACAATGTCCGAATGAAAAATATTTACAGGCAAAAGCCGCCGCCTCATCCTACCCCTATCCTGCAATCTGTAGCTGATAGCCGTTTGCAGTCGCCTAGCCGCTCTTTGCCGTTTCAGTCGTTACTATACCCAATGCGTCTATGCATCCGCCTTTGTCTTTGCCCAGCTGCCCAGCCGCTTAGCTGCTCTTTGCCGCCTAATTTGTCTCGTCTTGCAAAGCGTCGTAACCTTCTTCGCTTGTGCGGACTTTTATTACGTTTTCAACATTGTAGACAAAGATTTTTCCGTCGCCGATATTTCCAGTGTGAAGCGTTTTTTTAATAGTGTCCACAAGCGTTTGAACGGGAATTTTAGCCACTACAATTTCAACCTTTACTTTGGGCAGCAGCGTCGTTTCAATCACCGAACCTCTGTAATATTCGGTATGTCCTTTTTGCATACCGCGCCCCAAAACCTGCGTTACCGTAATGCCCGTAATGCCGAGTTTATCCAAAGCCGCTTTTAAAACTTCAAATCTCGTTTGATTTATAATTACCACAACTTTAGCAAGTTTTGTTCCTATATGCGTCGGAGCGGGAGAAGCTGGAACAGGGGTTGGTTTAATAAATTCTCTTCCTTCTTCGCCGCTTGCAAAAAGCGAAGGCATAAAGTCCGCATAGCCGATAAGATTGTGTTCAACTATATCAAGCCCAGTTATTTCTTCTTCTCTGTCAACTCTTAAACCTACTACTTTCTTTATTACGCCGAAAGTTATCAACATAGCCGCGCCGATGAAAATAGCGACTGCCGCGACGCCCAAAATTTGAACGCCCAGCATTTTAAACCCGCCGCCGTATAAAAGTCCGCCTTCAAGCGCAAAAACTCCCGTCAAAATCGTCCCTAAAGCTCCGCAAACGCCGTGAACGGCAGCCGCGCCGACAGGGTCGTCAACTTTCAAAACCTTATCTATAAATTCAACGGCAAACACTACGGTTATACCCGCTATAAAACCTATAATCGCCGCGCCAAGCGGAGAGACTGCGTCGCAACCTGCCGTAATTGCCACAAGTCCTGCAAGAACGCCGTTGAGCGTCATAGAAACGTCGGGTTTTTTGTATCTGACCCAAGTTAAAAGCAAAGTCGCTATTGCGCCTGCCGCCGCCGCAAGATTTGTAGTGACAAAAATAGTAGCGGCTGAAACTATCGAGTCGCCCGTCATAGAAATGGTTGACGCGCCGTTAAAACCGAACCACCCAAACCACAAAATAAATACTCCCAAAGCCGCAAGCGTTATGCTGTGTCCGGGTATAGCCTGACTTTCGCCTTTTTTATTGTATTTGCCTATGCGCGCGCCAAGCATAGCCGCGCCTACAAAAGCCGCTATCCCGCCGACCATATGCACTACGGTAGAACCCGCAAAATCGTGAAAACCTAAAGAACTAAGCCACCCGCCGCCCCAAGCCCAATGCCCCGAGATAGGATAGACTATAGCGCTTATGACAATGCTGTAAATAACGTAAGCGGCAAATCTTGTTCTTTCAGCCATCGCGCCAGAAACGATAGTAGCCGCAGTAGCGCAAAAAACAGTCTGAAAAATTAAGAAAGCGTAAGAGGGATAAGTTCCTCCGTAAGCGTCGGCTTTGCTGAAAAGGTCAATTGAGCCAAATATCGCGCCGCCCGCGCCAAACATAATTCCAAAACCTATAATCCAAAAAAATACAGACCCAAAAGCAAAATCCATAAGATTTTTAAGAACGATATTTCCCGCGTTTTTTGCCCTAGTCAAGCCCGCTTCAAGCATTGCAAAACCCGGCTGCATAAAAAATACTAAAACTGCTCCAAACAATACCCAAATGGTATCTACAGACGAAAACGCCGCATTTTCCATATTGCCTCCCTTTGTTATTTAGGCGTCTTGCAAAAAACCGCCTTGCCTCCGCTGCTTAGCCGACTTTCTTAAATAAAAACAGCGCCGCCAAAAGATTGACCAAAATCTTTAGGCGGCGCTGCCTATAAAGTTTTATGTTTTGCCGCTTTTTTAATTTTTGCAAAAGCGACAATATGAGTTATTTAAAATCAAAAAGGCGCTGAAGAAAATTTTATTTTTTCTTCAGCGCCTTTGCTGTTTTTATTAAGTTGTCAAAAGCATACAAACTTTTAAAAATTTTGTCAAGCGCAATTTTTGACTAACACCCAATTTTTTTCTGCAAATTTTTTGCAGTGCAAATCTTTTGCAACTTTTTGTGCGTGTCATTTATTATGTGGGTCTCTAAAAAGCCTAACGTCCGTCCAAGCCTGCGCCTTGAGATACTGTCTCTGCGGCATTTCTACATCAGAAAATTTGTCCGTCCTTG
>JAISLV010000124.1 GCA_031277075.1 Endomicrobium sp.
TTGCGTTTTCTAATAAAAATTTATGCAAAATAGCTTCTTTATTCATCTTTAAACTCTTCTTTTTTAACGCCTTTTGAATCTTTTACTAAAATTTCTATTTTCTTTTTAGCTTCGTTTAATTTGTCTGAACAAAATTTTACAAGCTCGCTGCCTTCGGCAAATAGCTCTAAGGCTTTGTCTAAATCAGGGTCTGCGTTTTCCATTGCGGACACTATCTCTTCAAGTCTCAAAAGCGATTTTTCAAAATTTTGCTCTTTTTTGGACATAAATGAACCCCCGAAAATGGCATTTTGACGCAATGGATGCACAGATGTATAGAGACATGGCAACGACAAACAACAATGGCAGATGCTGAAACAAGTTCAGCATGACGGGCAAAAAAAACAAAGGCAATGGATACAACTAGGCGGCTAAGCAACGGCAAACAGACAAATGGATGCGCAGATGCATAAATGCATGGCAACGACAAACAACAACAGCAGATGCTGAAACAAGTTCAGCATGACGGGCAAAAAAAACAAAGGCAAAGGATGCAACTAAGCGGCTAAGCAACTGCAAACAGACAAATGGATGCGCAGATGCATAAATGCATGGCAACGACAAACAACAACGGCAGATGCTGAAACAAGTTCAGCATGACGGGCAAAAAAACAAAGGCAAAGGATGATGAACTACAGCAAAGAATGCAGCTAAACAGCTAGGCAACGGCAAATTGTTTTATATCCTATTACTACTATCAAAATACATTTTTATCATCAAGAAATTATTTTTTAAATAATGTTATTTACTATCTATTACTTTCCAGTTAAACATTTCTTTAAAATCACTAAAACATTTTTCACATATCCAATGGTACTGATCTAATGTACAATATCCTTCATGTAATGTCCCATCATATTCACTAAATTTATCCCAACAAAACGAACAGTGTTCATGATCCCATTCCAAAGAAGGCTTTTTAAATTTAGAATAAATTAATTCCACATTCATTAAATATTCCTGCCCTTGTAATCTCCAGTCATTATTATCCATAAAATATCTGCACCCTAAGTTTATTATATTATCATTATATTATTACTGTCATATGGACAAAGACAATGCGGGCTTTAGACGACAAACTTTTTTGTTTTTGCTTAGCTGCCTAGCCGCTTAGCTGCGTCCTTTACCGCCGTTTGTCAATCCTTTGTCGTCGTTATTACTTTTGCGGCGGCGGCGCCTTGCGAAAATTTTACATTTATGGTTTCGCCGATTTTTAAAGAGTCGGCGTTTTTAATTATGTTGCCGCTTTCGTCTTTACAGATTGAATAGCCTCTGTTTAAAACCGACAGAGGAGAAATTAAATCTAACTTATGCGAAACGTCTCCAAGTTTTGAATATTTTAAATCGCAAAGAATTTTGATATTTTTAAAAAGCATGCCGCCAAGTTCGTCTACATATGTTATCTTATCCTCGTATATCAAATGCGGCTTTTGAAAAGCTCTAGCGGAAGAAAAAAGCTTGAGCCTGTTTTCATAGTTTTCAACTACAAAATTCATTTCGTCGGTTAAGGTTTCTTGTAAGGTTTCTACGCGTCTTTTTAATTCTTTCTTTCCCCTTACGGCAATTTCAGCCGCCGCAGACGGAGTAGGCGCTCTTAAATCCGCTACAAAATCCGCTATTGTAAAATCTGTTTCGTGACCTACGCAAGATATTACGGGAATAGTTGAATCAAAAATCGCTTTTGCGACGGCTTCCGTATTAAAAGCCCATAAATCTTCTATTGAGCCGCCGCCGCGCCCTACAAGCAAAACGTCAATGTCTTTGCAATTGGCGTTTAAATAATGCAGAGCTTGCGGAATTTCTTTTTCCGCTTCTTTTCCTTGAACCCTTACGGGATAAATTAAAACCTCTGCGTTTGCCTCTAAATCTTCCAAAACGCTTAAAATATCGCGCAAAGCCGCGCCGTCTTGAGAAGTTATAACGCCTATTTTATTTATAAGTTTTGGAATTTCTTTTTTTGCGGCTTCGTCAAAATACCCCAAAGCCTGAAGTTTCTTTTTGAGTTTCTCAAATTCTTCAGACAACAGACCTCTGCCGCAAACTTCCATTTTATTGACAATAATTTGGTAATCGCCGCGTTTTGGGTAAGAGCTTATCCGCCCGAAAACCAAAACTTTCATACCGTCTTTTGGCGCAAAAGTCAAAGAAATATTTGCGTTTTGAAACATTACGGCTTTAATTTGCGCGTTTTCGTCTTTGAGATAAAAATACATATGCCCTGAATTATAAGTTTTGAAATCCGAAATTTCCCCCTCAAGCCAAACGGCAGGATAAGAATCTTCTAAGACAAGCTTTATCTCGTCGCTGATTTGGGAAACGGTATAAATTAGACGTCCGTCGTCTAAAGCAAGCAAATTTAAATCAAAATCGTCTGACATTGAAAACCCCTTGAAAAAACGCAGCTAGGCAACGACGAAAGAATGCAGCTAAGCAGCTAAGAAGTTAGGAAGCTAAGCAACGACGAACGACAGAAAAATACAGCTTAAAATGCAGTTAGGCAACAACTACTAACGGACAAAGGCAGATACTGAAACAAGTTCAGTATGACGGGCAAAAAACAAAGACAATAACAGACTATGATTGTTGCTGTTGCTGCCGTTAGCCGTTGCCTTTGCCTAGCTGCCTAACTTCTTAGCTGCCTAGCTGCCTTTACAAGTTCAGTATGACGGGCAAAAAACAAAGACAATAACAGACTATGATTGTTGCCGTCATTGCTGTTGCTGCCGTTAGTCGTTGCCTTTGCCTAGCTGCTTAACTTCTTAGCTGCAGTCTTTGCAGTCGTTATTTCGCTATATCCTGCGCTCTGGTTTCTCTGATTACAGTTATTTTAATTTGTCCGGGATATTCAAGTTCCTGCTCTACTTTTTTAGCTATGTCTCTTGCTAAAACTTGGGCTTGTTTATCGTCAATATCTTCAGGCTCTACCAAAACTCTTACTTCTCTGCCTGCCTGTATTGCGTAAGCCGAAGCCACGCCTTTAAAATCTTTTGCCACTTTTTCAAGATTTTCCAAACGCTTTAAATAATGTTCTACGGATTCTCTTCTTGCTCCGGGACGCGCCGCCGATATTGCGTCTGCGGCGGCTATAACAAAGGCTTCCGCGCTTTTTGGAGTGTCAAACCCTTCGTGATGAGAAAGAATTGCGTTTATCATTTTAGGCGATTCGCCGTATTTTTTGGCAATATCTGCAGAAATTTGATGATGCGTGCCTTCAACTTCGTGGTCAACGGCTTTGCCTATATCGTGCAGTAAAGCGGCTTTTTTACAAAACATTATGTCTAAGCCTAGCTCGCCCGCAAGCGCGCCCGCTAGCCAAGTTACTTCAAGCGTGTGCTGAAGCTGGTTTTGCCCATATGAAGTTCTGTATTTTAATTTCCCAAGCAATCTTATTATCTCGGGGTTAAGACCAGGCACTCCCGCGTCTATGGCGGCTTGTTCTCCAATTTCTTTTAGGTGCTGTTCCATCTCTTTTTTAACTTTTTCAACCACTTCTTCAATTCTTGCAGGATGAATACGTCCGTCGGCAATAAGCCTTTCTAAAGCTATTTTTGCAATTTGCCTTCTTACGCCGTCAAACGCCGAAACCGTTATAGCCTCAGGCGTATCGTCTACTATAAGGTCTACGCCTGTAGCCTGTTCAAAAGCCCTTATGTTTCTGCCTTCTCTTCCTATAACTCTTCCTTTTATTTCGTCGTTAATTATTGCGACTGTAGACGTGGTAATGTCTGCCGTATGGTCTGCGGCTATGCGCTGTATAGCCACAGAAAGAATTTCTTTTGATTTTTTGTCGGCGTTTTCTCTGGTTTCTTGTTCAATTTTTTGAGCTAAAACGGCGGCGTCGCGTTTGGCTTCTTCTTCCATAGCCGACACTAGGGTCTTTTTAGCTTCTTCCCTTGTCATGCCTGAAATTTTTTCTAAGGTTTTTTTCTGTTCGTCTTTTATTTTCTCAACCTCGTCAAATTTCACTTTAAGGGTTTGCTCTTTTAAATTTATATCTTTTTCTTTTTGCAGAATTTCTCTATCGCGTTTGTCTGCGGAATCAATTTTTCTGTCTAGGTTTTCCTCGCGCTGATTAAGGCGATTTTCTGTGTTTTGCGCGTTTTGCTTTCTTTCTTTTATTTCCAGTTCGAACTCTTTGCGTTCCTTATCTACAATAAGTTTCGCTTCAAGCATAGCTTCTTTCTTTTTTGTTTCCGCCACTAAATTCGCTTCTTTTAATATTCTTTGGCTGTCTTGTTCGGCTGATTTGACGCTCATTTTTGCATATACAAAACGCAGGGCGTATCCTGCGGCGATACCGCAAACAACGGCTATAGCAATCGCAATCGTATTTTCCATTTTCGCATTACTCCTTCCTATATATTAATTTCGTACGACCTGTATGTATCTTTTTTCGGTGATAATAGAGCCGACGGGCAGGTCGTTTTTACCTGTCGGGACTTTGTCTGTAATTTGACAATCGTAGGCTACGCCGATTGTTTTTCCTATAGGTATGTCTTTAAGCCATTTGTCAAAATATCCTTTGCCGTAGCCTGTTCTGTAGCCCTTGTAATCAAAAGCTATTCCCGGCACAAAAACTAAGTCAATGTCTTCTTTTGAAACGGACTCGTCGGGCATAATCTCGGGCTGTCTTATGCCGTAGACATACTGAAAAGCGTCTTCAAGCCTTGAAATTCTTACGGCTATCATAGCTCCGTCGCCGGGATTTTCTATCGCGGGGACGACTACGGTTTTGCCGTCGTCAAACGCTTGAGCTATCATAGCGTCGGTAATTACTTCGGAACCGTAAGACATATAAAACATTATCGTTTTGGCTTTTTCGTAAAGCGGAAGTTTGCGCACTGCAGCGGTTATAACGTTGCTGTAGGCGGCGGCAAGAATTGGGTCTAGTTTGTCTCTTAAATTTAAAAATTCAAACCTGACTTTTCTTTTTTCCGAGTCTAATAAGTCTTTCACGTATTTTCCCCTCAAAACCTTCGTTTGAAGGTTTATAAAATTCTATAGGTTCCGGTAAATATTCCTGCTTGACGTAATGTCCTTCGTAATCGTGCGGATACTTATACCCCTGACCATGCCCGAGCGTTTTTGCGTCAAGGTTTGCGTCTTTTAAATGGTTCGGCACATTGCGGACTTTGCCGTTTTTCACTTCCTCAAACGCCGCGTTGACGGCAAGATAGGAAGCGTTTGATTTAGGGGCGCAGGCAATATAAATTGCCGCCTGCGCCAAAATAATTTTTGCTTCAGGCATACCTACGAATTCAACCGCGTTAAGCGCCGAAACGGCAAGCGTCAAAGCCCTAGGGTCTGCGTTTCCAACGTCTTCAGACGCGCAAATAATAATTCTTCTTGCGATAAAGCGCGGGTCTTCGCCCGCCGCAAGCATTTTAGACATCCAATAAACCGCAGCGTCAGGGTCGCAACCGCGCATAGACTTTATAAATGCGGATATATGGTCGTAATGCGCGTCGCCTGAACGGTCGTATTGAACCGCTCTTTTTTGCATAGATTCCTGCGCTACGGCAATGTCAAAAATCCTAACGCTTTGGGCGTTGACTTTAGTTGAAAGAACTCCGATTTCCAAAGCGTTTAAAAGTTTTCTTGCGTCGCCGCTTGCGTTTAAAACAAGATGTTCTTTAGCCTCTGCGGATATTTCAACGTTGTATTTGCCAAGTCCGTTTTCTTTATCCGACAGAGCTTTTTCTAAAATTTGTAAGAGAGCTTCTTGCGACAATTCTTTAAACTCAAAAACAATACTGCGCGAAATAATAGCCGCGTTGATGTAGAAAAAAGGGTTTTCAGTAGTTATTCCTATAAGCGTAATAGTCCCTCTTTCAACGTCTGGCAGCAAGGCGTCCTGCTGGGAACGGTTGAAATGATGTATTTCGTCAAGCATTAAAATCGTCTTTTTGCCCGACATTTCAACGCGCGATTTCGCCTGTTCAATAATTTTTCTGATGTCTGAAATACCGATTGTAACCGCGTTGGCTTCTGCAAAATAAGCTTTTGTTTTTGACGCTATTATTTTTGCAAGCGCGCTTTTACCCGAGCCGGGAGGTCCGAAAAATATCGCCGAAGCCAAGTTGTCGGCTTCAATAGAACGACGCAGAAGTTTCCCGTCGCCGACTATGTTTTCCTGCCCCATAAAAGCGTCAAAATCCTTAGGCGCCATTCTGGCGGCAAGAGGCTTGTTTTTCCCAGACGCGGCGTTTGTTAAAAAATCTGTTTGAGACATTGTTTTACCCGATAAAAAGCGAAGATTAAAAACGGATAGTTAAAAACTAGGAGTTGAGAGATTGTATTTTTGCGCTTGCGAAAAATATTACGTTTTGGTTTTACCGAAACTCAATATCTTTATACTGCGCTCTTTTCAACCTTTAGAAACGCCCTTACCCCTAAAAGGGTGTCTCTAAAAACCCTACCGCCCGTCCAAGCCTTGCGCCTTGAGAGACATTGTCTCTCAAGGCATTTGGGCGTCAAAAAATTTGTCCGTCCTTGCTCTTAAGACGCGGCTTGCATTTTCTTCTTTGCACTGCCGCAAAATTTGCGGCAATTACGGACATTATAGGTTTTTAGAGACGCCATAAAATAAAATCCCCGCAGCGCCGTGCGTTTAAGCGGTTTAAAGCCCATTTGTTAAGTGAGATACAGTGGCATATGCCCGCGAGCAAACGCTCGACTGCTGTTCTCCTGAATAGACTTGTAGGAATAAACACGCCTAAAACAATCACCAACACTGCAGGGAAAATTTAAAATATTTCAGTTGACAAAACCCGTTTCGTCAATCAGTTTTATCATTTCGTTAATTTTTTTTTCATAACTATCTGAAATATTATTATGCATTCCTTTGACTTTAAACAGCTCCGAAGCGATCTTTAGAGCCGCGACAATAGCCACTTTCTGAGTATCAACAATGTTAGGGTCTTTATTCTGAACTTGACGGCACTTATCTTCAAAATACCTTATAATATCAGGCAATATCAACTCGTGCGTTTCCAAAAAATCAGTGTCAATATCAATATTTCTGCCGATGATTTTTGCGGGTATTTTAGGCATTTAAGACGCCTTTAACGTATCAATTTTTTTTAAAATTCTTTCAATTTTCAACGCGGCTTGCTCGGTTTTGTCTTTAAGAACGGCGTATTTATTTATTTTTTTCTTATTTTCTTCGCTCTCTCTTATAAAATAACCAAGCTCCGTTTTCAATCTCAAATTTTCGTCTTTGGTTTTTCTAAGAGTTTCCGCCATTTTTTGAATCTTTAAAACTAAAACCTCAATATTTTCCATAACATATTCTACAATTTGACCAAATAAGTGTCAATAAGAAAATTTTTATGAATTTTCTTTGTTTTTCCGCGCGCAATTGTATTTTTAGACCATTTAAGGTATAATAGCGAAATTATGAAAAACAAAGATAACTCGCAGAAAAAAAATACTAGCGGCAAAAGTAAATTGTTTTGGAAAAACATAAACGCCAAATCATACTCCGACTTAAAGAGAGTATGGCTTATATATGTTTTGCCTCAATGGAAACTTCTTGTAATTTCAATAATTTTTATGATAACTTTCGGAGCTTTAGAAGCTCTTACCGTAAAAATGCTTGAACCTGTTTTTAACGAAGTTTTTATTGATAAAAATAAAGAAGTTCTCTATATAGTCGCTTTGCAGGTTTTGTTCGTTTTTGCGGCAAAGGGTTTGGCGTATTATATTCAATCGGTTACTATGGTAAAAATAGGCGTCAATTTTACCAAAAGACTACAGGTTGACTTATACAAAAAAATCATAGTTCAAGATATGGATTTTTTTCACAAAAACAATTCAGGCGGGCTTATAACCTATTTCATACAAGATATAGGCGTAATAAGAGACACCGTATTAAACTCAATGACTACTTTAGTAAAAGACGTTTGTTCCGTATCATTTTTAATAGCCCTGATGTTTTATAAAAATTTTGAAATGGCTTTAGCGATGTTTTTGTTATTTCCCATCGGTTTTTACCCTATAGTATATTTCGGCAAAAAAATAAAAAAGATATTTTCAAAACAGCAATTGTCCTTTTCAAGTTTGTATTCTTCTCTTACGCAATCTTTTCAAGGCATAAAAATAGTCAAGTCTTACAATATGGAAAAAGTTGAAACTCAAAAAATTGAAATAAACGCGCAATCCATCGCAGATATTCAAGTGAAAATGGCAAAAAACAACAATATTTTAAGTCCTCTTATGGAATTTTTAGGAGGATTTGCCGCCGCCGCCACGCTTTGCTACGGCGGGTATAAAATTGTCAACGGCACGCTTACAACAGGCGCTTTTATGGTTTTTTTGCTAGCTATTGTAGCGGCTTATAAACCGATGAAATCTCTTGCAAATCTCAATATGCGCGTTCAAATGGGCATTAAAGCTATAGAAAGAGTATTCTCCATAATGGATAAAAAACCCGTTATATTTGACAGCCAAGACGCTAAAAATCTTGAAGTTTCAAAATGCAAAATCATACTGGAAGACGTTAAATTTGACTATGTTTCAGGTCACGAAGTTCTGCACGGCATTTCTATGGAAATTAAAGAAGGCGAAACCATAGCTATTGTCGGAGCGGCGGGTTCGGGAAAATCTACGATTATAAATTTGCTTTTGAGGTTTTACGACGTTAAGTCGGGCAGAATTCTTATAGACGGACAAGACGTTAGAGAAGTAAGGTTAAAATCTTTGAGAGATAAAATCGCTTTTGTTTCGCAAGACGTTGTGCTGTTTGACGATACGATAGAAAAAAACATTTTAATGGGCAATTCTTCAGCGTCGCGTCAAGACGCGATTTTCGCAGCAAAAAACGCCGCCGCAGACGATTTTATAATGAAACAGAGAAACGGCTACGACACTATCGTAGGCGAAAGAGGCGGCAATCTTTCAGGCGGGCAAAAACAAATGATTTCAATAGCGCGCGCAATGTTAAAAAATGCGCCTATTCTTTTGCTCGACGAGGCTACAAGTTCGCTTGACACAAAATCTGAAAGAATGGTTCAAGAAGGGCTTGAAAAACTTATGAAAGGCAGAACGTCAATAGTGATAGCTCACCGTTTGTCAACAATAGTCAATGCGGATAGAATATATGTTTTTGATTTGGGAAAAATAGTTGAAAGCGGAACGCATAAAGAACTTTTAGCAAAAAACGGCTATTACGCAACCCTGTACAATATGCAGTTTAAAAATTAATCCTCCCCCCTACATATATATAAGCGTTTTTAACAACCGCTTTTCCAAAACTCATGTTATCTAGCCGCCGTCCTCATTTGAGACTGACGGCGCTTTTTGATATAATCAAATTTATGAAAAAATTAAATTTTATTATTGTATTGACGCTTTTTGCGGCGTCTGCGGCTTTCGCTCAAAATAAAATAGCCGACGGCAAAAGCGTTAAAGTTTTAATCGGAAAAAAAGAATTAGTTCTTGTCGCGGCGACAGAGCAAAAAAGCCACGTTCAAGGTCTTTCGGGCAAAAAGAAAATGCCCAAAGACGGTATGATATTTATTTTCGCCAGCGCAAGACCGCTTGTATTTTGGATGAAAGATATGAATTTTGCGATAGATATTGTGTGGGTAAAAGAAAACGAAATTCTTGGTTTTGCTCAAAACGCGCAACCCGAACCCAAAAAAGCGGATTATCTTTTAAGGAAATATTTTTCCCCTCAAGACGCCGACGCCGTTATAGAATTAAACGCGGGCGACGTCGAAAAATTCAATATTAAAGAGGGCGACAAAATTATAATTGACGGCGTTTTTTAACAAATCGCCGGCGCGGCGATAAAAATAAGATTTTTAGAGAGGAGACAGAAATGATTAACAGATTGAGAGAAGATTTGAAAATTTATATGAAATCTAAAGATATGGAAAAATTAAACGTCGTGCGCGGCGTTTTAAACGAAATAAATATACGCGATATGAAAGGCGTAAAAATCAACGATGAAGAAATTTTGAGAGTTTGCCGCAGCGAAATAAAAAAAAGAAAAGAATCCATTGAAAGTTTTGAAAAAGGAAACAGAGCGGATTTGGCGGACAAAGAAAAAAGAGAAATATGCGTAATTGAACGATATTTGCCTGCGGAGATAAGCGAAGAAGAGCTGATTGCAAAAGTTAAAGACGCGGCGCAAGCCTCAGAAGACAAAAGTTTTGGAGCTGTAATGAAAGCCTCTTTAGCCGCGCTAAACGGCGCAGCCGACGGCAAAAGAGTTTCCGCCGCGGTAAAAACAGTTTTAACGGCAAAAAACTAAAAGTAATGGGTGTCTCTAAAAACCCTAACGCCCGTTTTTGCCTTGCGCCTTGAGACATTGTCTCTGCGGATTGCTGCGTCAGAAAATTTGTCCGTCCTTACTCTTAGGACGCGGCTTGCATTTTCTTCTTTGCACTGCCGAAAAATTTGCGGCAATTGCAAACATTATAGGTTTTTGCAAGACACCCAATGGCGTTTAAACGACTTCTTATTATAAAAAACCGCCGCCGCTCATAGTATCATTGTAGCGGCGAGGTTTATTTTTTTAAACAATCCTAAATATTGAGCGCTAAAGGCGTTTGGAAAAACTTCAAGCCTTACAAGCGCGTCGAAAACGGCGAAAACCGTTAAAAGTATTCCGCATATAAGCATTGCGGCGGTTTGTATGAACAATTTTTGCGTAAGCTGTTTTTCAGATTTATTTGAAATTATGAAAACCCCGTTTTCAGTCCCTTTTGATATTTCAACATATCCGTTTTCGGGAATCTCATGCCGCGCGATAACGCTTTGCGTTATTCTTTTTTTAGCTGACGACCATTCGTCTTCCGATATTTTACCGTCGCCGTTTGCGTCGTACTTATCGTAGAAATGTTCGTCTTTTTTGGCGGCTATTACGGCTTTATATATCTCTTTTTGCAAGTCTGCGTCTTTGCCTGAAGACGCCGTCCCTAAGCAATACACATAGTCGCCTTCTTTAATTTCGGACTCTTCGTAATAATAATCTCTGTCGCTCCATTTTTTATTATCCGCTATTATTTCCGCTTTATCGGGGTTAATATAAGCGACTCCCGTTTCGTCTTCAATAAAAAAAGGGTTTAATACGAACTCGTCTCTATTTATATTAATTTTTTCCCGCTCAGTCGCGCTGGAAGATCCCGCGCCCGTTTCTTTTATTACAAAACTGCGGTATATTAATGAATAGTTAAACGCTTTTTTCGCTCTGCCGTAAATTTCCACAAAACCCATCTGCAAAGAGCCTATTTTAGACGAAGCCGTATCTCTTATAAAACTGAGTTTTCTGTATTTCAAAAACGCGCAGATATAAGTGGCGGCGCCCAAAATAAAAACTGTCGCGCTAAACGCAAAATAAGTTTTATATCCTAAAGCCGAAACGACGAGCGTTATAATAATCGCCGCCGATATAAAAAAGAAAACCGACATTAAATACATTGCGCCTCCGATTGTCCGATTTATTGTTTTAGTAAAATTTCAACTTGCCGATTTTCTTGCGCGTCGGCTTTAAACATATCTTTTTCTTCATACTTCAAAAAATTTGCTATAACAATATCTGGTATTTGTTTAATTCTAGAGTTAAAAACCGCTACGGAAGCGTTATAAAATTCCCGTCTATCAGCTATGGCGTTTTCTAAGCCTGTGATTCTTTTTTGAAGATACATAAATTCGTCGTTTGCTTTAAGCTCGGGATAATTTTCGGAAACCGCGTACAACCCTTTCAAAGCCCCGTCTAAAGCAAAATCAGCGCGCAGCTTTTGAACGGTTTCTTTAGAATTCAAAAAGAAATTTCTTGCGGAAACGACTTCCTGCAAAGTTTTCGCTTCGTGGCGCATATAGCCTTTGCACACTTCAACAAGATTTGGAATTTCGTCAAATCTTTGTTTTGTCAAAACGTCAATATTAGAGCTTGCCCTCTCAATATTTATTTTAAGAGTTATAAGCGAATTGTAAATATTTACCGCAAAAACAATCAAAGCTATAAAAATTAAAACCGAGATTAAAGCCGTAAGCAAAATAGCCGCGCTTAAAATTATAGACATTACGCTCTCCTGTTACCGTATAGTTTGTTAGACGTTCATTATATAATAATTACAAAAATTTGACGAGGTCTTTTTAATAATGTATAATTCCAAAATCATTTGTTACTATAAGAATTTTCGGAGGAATAAAGTAAATGGCAAAACTTAAAACGGGAAGACACACTTCGGCTCTTAAAGAGGCGAGAAAAACTAAAAAGAGAACGCTCAAGAATAAATCTGTAAAAAGCCAAATAAAAACGTCCGTAAAAAGAGTGGAAGACGCAGTTAAGAAAAACGACGCCGCTCTTGCCGCGCAACATCTAAACGCCGCTTTTTCGCAATGGGACAGAGCCGCAAAAAGAAACATAATACACAAAAACGCGGCGTCAAACCAGAAAGAAAGACTTGCAAAAAAAGTAGCGTCAATTTTAAAAACGAAATAAAAAACATAATAAATAAAAAACCGCCCGCTTTAAAACGGACGGTTTTTTTATTTATTATGTTTTATTTAATTTTTATTTCTTCAAGCCATAAAGACGCGTCTTTTTCGGTTGCGCTTTTTCCTTGAAAAGAGCCTATATTTAACACGTCCGATTTAGGAAGAGCTTTTTTTACGTCCGCCAAACTTCTGCTTGCTCCGCCGCCTCCGTGCGTTACAAAAACGGCGACTCTTTTCCCCGACAAATCGTTTTCCGATATAAACGTATTTACCGCAGGAGCGATAGTTCCCCACCACACAGGCGAACCTATTATAATAGTATCGTATTGCGATATGTTTTTAACTTTCTCTTTCAAAGCGGGCTTATAGCCCGAATTAACTTCTTTTTTGCCCTGTTCCGTAACCTCGTGATACGACGATGGATAAGGTTTTGACGGCTGTATTTCAAAAATGTCAGCGTCAAGCTGCTTTTGTATAATTTCCGCAAGAGCTTTTGTATTGCCTGAATGCGAGTAATAGGCTACAAGAATTTTTTTGTCCATTTTTGCGTCTCCGCCTGTTTTGTTTGAAGTCTGCGAATAAACTGAAGTCCACGCAAAAGCGCAAATCGCAAACGCTAAAACAACTGCAAGTTTTTTCATCGTTTCTCTCCTTTAAAGATTTTAATTGCATTATAAACATTAGAGCTTACTCTAAGTCAAGCGTTATTTTTAAAGTTTGCTATAATTGTGCATATTTTAACGTTTATAAGACAACGGCAAACAGCAGATGCTGAAATAAATTCAGCATGACGGGCAGCGGCAAAGACAAAGGCATAATGGTTTCTTGTCGTCACCCTGAACTTGTTTCAGGGTCTGTAGTTTAATGTTCTAATCAAAATTCTGTTTTAAGGAGGCTTAAATGAATTATACGATTTCAGAAATTGCGCAAAAATACGGATTGACGGCGCATACGCTCCGCTACTATGATAAGGAGGGTTTGCTGCCTTTTGTCGAGAGAACCGAATCGGGCGCGAGAAGTTTTAAAGAGAGCGATTTTGAGTGGCTTGCGATTATAATTTGCCTTAAACAAACAGGGATGCCCGTAAAACAGATAAAGGAATTTATTGAACTATGCCAAAAGGGCAAATCCACGCTTGGAAAAAGGCTTGAACTTTTTAAACGGCAAAAAAAGAGCATAGAGGAACAAATAAAAGTTTTAAATGAACATTTAAATAAGGTCAATTTCAAACTTTGGTATTATTCTACGGCTCTGCAGCGCGGCTTAGAGTTTACGCATAAACATAAAAAATATCTCGCAGAAACAAAACAATGTCAAAAATATGTTAACGGCGGCAAAAAATGCGGCTAAGCGGCTGGGCAGCTAGGCAACGACAAAAAAACGCTTGACTTAGAGCGCGCTCTAAATGGTATAAGTTATATGTTCTTTATCTTGCTAAGGGGGTAGCAATGAACAGACGCAAATTTATAGTTAATTCTTTATTAACTGTAGGCGCGACAATTTTTCTTGACGGCTGCAGGGTATCTGAAACGCAAACGCAAAAAAATTCCGACAAAGTGATAACGCGGAAGTTTAAGGGGTTGGATATTCCCTTGCTTTCTATGGGCTGTATGCGTTTGCCGACGATTGACGGTAAAATAGACATG
>JAISLV010000138.1 GCA_031277075.1 Endomicrobium sp.
GCGCAAATAAAAAAACTTTTTTTCATAGTAAAATAGTATAACAAATTTAAAGCAAAACTTTACCGCGCCCGCTTGTGAAATTTTTTTTGCGGAAATAAGTTTTATGCCATATACGCCAAGGGATAATTTAGAAAAATTATAGCGGTTTTTGTATATAAGTAGGCGCGTTTTTTGAAGTTAAGCCGCCTTTAATTTTGTGATAATAATCGTAGGTCATAGCGTTTTTTGACCGGTCAATAATTTTCATATCTGAAACTTCCGCTATAAATAAAATATGCGTCGTCAAATTGATTTTATTTTTTACCTCAAGCTCATAAATCGCCGTTGCGTAAGACGTTATGGCGGGCGTGCCGTTTTGCATAACAATATATTCTACATTTGAAAATTTGTCGGTATTTCTGCCCGACTGAAACCCGAATTTTCCCATAAATTTAAAAGGAGCGTCTTCTGAAAGAGAAGAAATTGCAAGTTTTCCAGAGCCTTCAAGCAGTTCGCATGTAAAATTTTGCTTTGATAAACTCGCCGCAAATTGAATAGGGTTTGAAGTTATTTGAAAAACGCAGTTTGCAAGCTGGGCGCTTTTTTTGCCGTCAAATTGAGAAGAAACTATATAAACTCCGTATTGTATTTTCTGTAAAGCGTTAATGTCCAATGCTGCCTCCTGTTTTACTGTCAAAATGACTGTTGCGGCGAAAAAATTTTGTTTTTGTTTAAAATCTTATACGCCGATTATTTAAAAATTCCTCCGGATTCTTTGCACCATAAAAGCATATCCAAATGTCCCATGGGAATGCCTGTTTGCTTTGAAAAATCCTGCATGCATTTTTCAATTTTAAAATAAATTTTTGGGCTTAAAGTTTGCGGAATTTCAGCTATCGCGCCAAGTTTTTTTAAATTTTTAAGAATATGTCTGTCAAGTATTGCCAGCTCTTTGCCTATTCCGATATTTCTTAAAAAATGTCCCGCTTCTTTATATCCTATTCCTTTAATATTTTTTATAAGCCACGCTCTAAGTTCATAAATATCGTCAAACGATTTCAATTTTTCTTTAATTTTCATTTTACCGTTTTGAGTAAATAGGTTTCTTGCAGCGATTAAATAGCCTGCTTTATTGTTTCTAAAGCGCACTTTATTTATTTTAGCGGCTATTTCTTCAGGGGAAGACGTAAAAATCATATTGTTTGCGGCAAGCTCGTTTACAGCAGCCCAGCACGAAACCGCCTTGCTTTGCGGCGTAAAAAGACAAAAAGCAAGCTCGGCAAAAATTTCTTCTTCGCCGGCATTTCTCCAAACTTCGTCGAAATGTTTCTCTCTTTGTTCAATTAAAGGTTTAACTTTTTTCCAAAAGTTTTTCAAATCCGCCGACGTTTCAACATTTTGCGTAGGCGTTTGAATAAAATCAATTTTTATAAGAGGATTTGTTTTCATATCGGCATTTATTATAGCAATTTTTTTTAAGACAAATAAAAAAAACAAATAAAAAACTATTGACAAAGGATACAATAGTATTCTAAAATAATAAAAATTCGCGCGCGGAGGGCTTGTATGGAGAAATTGACTGAAAAGCAGCAGGCGGTTTTTGATTTTATCGAAAATTTTTATTTGGAAAACGGGTCAATGCCCACTATAAGGGAAATAGCCTCTCATTTTAAAATAACTATAGGTCCCGTTCAAAAATACCTTCAGGTTCTTGAGAAGAAAGGACGTTTAAGCAAAAAAGATTCCATTTCAAGAGGGCTTGAAATAATCGGACGGAAAAAATTCGTTCCTGTTCCCGTTATGGGCAGCGTTCACGCGGGAACTTTTTTAGAGCCTGTTGCGGACAGGCAGGATTATGTCTATATTAATACCGATATTACAAGAAGTATGGAATGTTTTGCTTTAAAAGTAAGGGGCGACAGTATGGAACCTTCAGGCATTGTTGAGGGCGACACGGTAGTAATATCAAAAAACAGCCCAATATCAAACGGAGATATAGCGGTAGTTTTAGTTGACGGCGAAGCCGCAATAAAAGTTTATAATAAAATAGACGGAAAAGTTTGTTTGAGGTCTACTAATCAATTATACCCTCCGATATATCCTAAAAATTATAAAATTTTAGGAAAACTCATTTATCTTTTAAGAGAATACAAAGATTGACGCCGCTTGCGGCTTAGATACGACCATTTGGTTTTTTTGAAATTTCACATATCTATTTCAAATTTATTGTTAAATCGCTTGTAAAAACAAGAAAAACTATTTAGAATATTACCTAATTATGAAAATAATAATCAAATTTATTATTATATGCGTTTTTTTGTCTTGTTTAAGCTGTTCGGTTTACGCTTTTGATTTTACCAGTCAAGAGATTGTAGATGGTTCATTTACGCATATAGACACTTGGAGCGACAATAAAGGCGTTTTTTTTGGTTTTAGTACCGATGCCTACAAGACCATTCAAATAAAATCTTCCGCAACTGTCACAATAGCGTCTATAACTTTAGAATCGGATATTTCAGAAAATCGCAGGCTTAAGGCTGTAAACAATAACAGATTTTTAAATTTTACGGCGGAAAATTCAAGCGTTACTCTCAAAAATATAACTTTTAGAGAAGGAAGTTATGACGGAAACGATACAGAAGGCGGCGGGGCGTTGCGCCATATTGGAACCGGTATTTTATACTTAGACGGGGATTTTGCTTTTGAATACAATAAAACTTCCGTTTATGGAGGAGCTATATACTCAAGCGGAAGCGTAACCGTTTCAGGCAATGCCGAGTTTAAAAACAATATATCGGGCGGCAATTACGGCGGCGGAGCGATATATGCGGCGGGCGATATACTTTTTAGTTCCGGCAGTCAAGCGAATTTTTCTTTAAATGAAGGCGGAGCGGGCGGGGCTTTATTTTCCTTAAACGGTTCTGTTATTTTTAACGGCGGAACGGTTATGGAAGGTAACATTGCTGTGGGAGCCAACATCGAAGATACAGATAATACATACCTTTACGGCGCAGGCGGAGCTATTTATTCTTCTGGGTCTATACAATTTGCGTCTGAGATAGATACTGTGGTGATATCGTCAAACGCTTCTTCTGGACTTGGTCACGGAGGCGCTTTATTTGCAGGAAGCAGCGTATCTTTTGCAGGCGGCGTGTTGATAGAAAAAAATCACGCGCAACAAGGGTCAGGAGGGAACACTTATAACGGCGGAGCCATATACGCTAGTGAAGACGTTGTTTTTTTATCATCTTCTGGGGATGTTAAAATCAGTTCCAATTATGCCTCAGGTTCGGGCGGAGCTGTTTTTTCAAGCGGCAGCATAGTTTTTACAGGCGAGGCAAAAATTATAGGAAATTATTCAGTTTCAGGTTCAGGCGGGGCGCTTTGGGCTAAAGATAATATTTCTATTAGCACCGCGTTAACTTTTACAGTTGTTGAAATATCTTCAAACCAAGCATATGAATCGGGTTTTGGCGGCGCTCTTTTTTCAGAGACTGGAATAGTGAGCATAGAAGGGTATTTGATCGCGCGCGGCAATACAGCTAACTCCGGAGGATTTGTTTATGCTCCTCATATAGATATTAACGGCGGCGAAATTCTAAACAATGTCGCGTTAAGCTCTGGAGGAGCTATTTATATATTCGGAGACGCGTTCACTAATTATGCGTCTCAAATATCCGCCTTAAACAGCAATGTTTTATTTTCAGGCAATACGGCGGGGGATGTGAGAAACGATATTTTTATGGACGCTTCAAACAATGATGTAACGCTGCGTTTAAACGCCGCCAGCCGCTCGTATTCAATAACTTTTGACGGCGGAATTAAAAGCTCTACGGGGTCTGCTTCTACTTCTACTGTCTACAAAGAAGGGGCGGGCAATTTGATTTTAAACGGCGACAACTATATAGGGAATTTTAAAGTTAACGAAGGAACTGTGACTTTTGGAGCTTCTTCTTCTTTTATAGCCGACACAGTAGATATTGACAAATCTTTTATAGATTTCAGAAATTTAAACGCAAGCGACGAATTGCAAGTAAATTCAACGTTTATTTCAACGCGCGGCGCGACTGTTTATTTAGATATTGATTCTGACAGCGGTCGTTCTGACGTAATAATAAGTTCGTCGGCGCAGCTTGACGGAACTTTTATAAAAATAGGTTTAAGCGGGGTTGACGCAAGTTCGCAGACATATACAATCGTTTCTCTTCAAAATTCCGGAACGGGACAAATACAAATTGACAAGACAAACGGCGATTTTGATAATATCAACGGGACTAGCGCTATGACAAGAGTGAATGTAATAGTTTTATACGACAGTTTAGCAGAAAATTATAATAGTAATTGGAAAAGGATTGATTTAGAAATAAAAATAGACCAGCTAAACGTTTTGCCCGGTCTTACGGACAATCAGCTTCAAAACGCGCTTGTTCTTGACAGAGATTACGGGACGGCAAAAGGCGATTTGTTCTATATTATAGACACAATAGACAGAATGAGCGGCGTTGAGCAAAAAAAGAACGCTTTAAACGATTTGTCAGCCCATATTTACGCAAACGTCATAACTCTTCCCGCTTTAAACTGGTCTAAAAATAATATTTTCCCAAGACTTGACAAGGGATACTTTAGTTTTAGCGAAGAACTTTTAAAGAGAAACGCATGGGTTCAAGGGTTTGTCTCTTCCGATAAATACGAGGGCGACGTCAATTCTCCCGGAGATTTTAAAGCCGATACGAGCGGTTTTCAAACAGGGTTTGACACTATGAAAAACGACAGGCAAATATTTGGCATAACGGCAGGATATTCCGATACGGGCGTTTCGCAAAATGCCGACAAAATAGATATGACGGCTTACAATATAGGCGGTTACGGCGCGTATTTCTTTGACAACGCTTTTGACGTAAAATTTATGTTTATCGGGGCAAGGCAAAATTACGATTCCAAAAGGCAAGTGAGATATTTACAAAGAACCGCGCAATCCGATTTTACGGGATTAAGTTTAAACTCAAGCGTTTTAGGCTCATATGACTGGTATTATAAAAACGGAATATATTTTAAGCCGTCTGCGGGTTTTGATTTTTCTTTTGTTTCCCGTCAGGAATTTACAGAAACTGGAGCTGAAAGCGCGGATTTAAAAATATATTCTGGTTCATACAGCCGCTTGAACGCTTTAATAGGTTTTGAAGCTAATAACGGTTATGAAGGAAATTTTAAATGGCATTGCGGAATTAATTTTAATTTTTTAGTTTCAGGCAGCCGCTCAAGTTTTGAAGGCGAATACAAAAATACAAAGCGTTCTTTTGAAATAGTCGGAATTGAAAACGGTATTTTAAATATTTCTTTTGGCGGCGGCGCGCTATACGATATTTCTGAAAAAATAAGCGTATATGCCAACGCAAACGCCGCGTTTTTGGGCAACCAAACGAGTTATTACGCAAATTTCGGCGTAAGTTATAAATTTTCAACGCAAAATTCAGATTTTTTTGACAGATAACAGACGCCCAAAGCAAGTTTTTATCGCGCCTTTTGCATTATGCGGGCAAAATCCGCGTTTAAAATAAAAACGGAAATTCAAGTTTATTTAAACGGAG
>JAISLV010000024.1 GCA_031277075.1 Endomicrobium sp.
ATTTATTTACTTTATCTCTTAACGCTCCTAACCTCTCGTCAAATTGAGAAACAATTGAACCCGCTTGCTGCAAAGCTCTTTCATTGTCGTCAGCCGCCGCGGCAGCTAAAATATCTTTAGGATTACCTTGCGTTTGAATATCTGCGGCTTTATCAGCTTGCAGTTCAGTTCCTTCAACAAAAATTCCTTTGTCGTTGACAATATATGCGGAGCTTGTTTTACCATCAGACACAGTTACTAAATAATTTCCATCTGAAGCGATTTTTATGCCGGTTATCTTAAAATCTTTTACATATTTTTCAATTGCGTCTCTTATAGAAGCAGCAGCTGGAGAATTTATAGCTTCTAGCATCGCTTCCGCAACTGCTGTTGAATCTTGTTTAGATATGTCTACGCCTTGCAAAAGAGCTTCTTTTTTGAAGGCATCAAGAATATTTTTGTCAAAATACACTCCTAAAGCCGTCTCAATCGCAGGGTTTGCCGCCATATCAAATTGAGCGGACTTTAGAACTTTTTGGAAAGCGTTCCCCTGCATAAATTGCGACATTCTAGCCGCGTCCTGAGCAAACAGTTTATCGGCTTGCGCAACGTCTTTTGTGACATTAGGAGTAATTACAGCATAGCTCTGTCCCGCTTTTTGCAAAATACGCGAAACGTCCTGCGTATGAAACCCGCCCGTTATCACCACGTCTATTTCTTTTGCGTTTTCAAGCATAGACGACACATTGTTCATCACTTCGTCTTTAGTAAAAGAGCGTCCGCTCGCGGGCAAAGCATTAATTTCTTTTGAAAAGATATTGTTTCTTTCTTCGTTTACCCGATAAAAATTTTCAAAGAGATCGTAATATTTTGAAAGACCCGGCGCTTCTTCCATTCTAGTCCATCTAGTCCACAGCTTTTTAAAGTTAGGAAGTTCTCTTTGGAAATATTTATATTCGGGCGAAGAAATTTTGTTGTCTAAAAACGCTTCAAACAAATCTATAAAAGAGTTCAAAAATATAAGCTCTTTTTCTTTAAGCGTCCGCGCGGCATTATTTTTTATTTCCCACAGCAAAGCCCTTTCTTCGCTTACCAAATCTAAAGGGTTCATCTCTTGATTAAGATTGATGAAATTTAAAAATTCTGAAAGTTCTTTATATTTATCGCTTCCAAACTGATTTTTTAATTCGGCAAGTTTAAAATAGAAAACGCCCTGCATTTCGGGTTCTTGCAAATATTTTGTAAGTTCTTTGTATTGGGCAAAAGGAAGAGTTCCTTTTAGGTCGTTTAAAAAATCCGAAACCTGCGCGTTGATTTTTTTACTATTTAATTTATTTTGCGCTTTTAGAATATCCGCAAAAAGAAGAATAGACGGATAAAATCCGAAATAGACATTCTGTTGTTTTGCTCTTTTTATTAGGTAGGTAAAATATTTTTCAAAAGAAGTTCTATTGTCTTTATATTTGTTAATTATTTTGTTAAGTTTTATGTTTTCTTTAGAATAAATATCTTGCGAAATATAATCTAGTATCGCCCTTATCTGCGGAAACTGCGCTTTTATTTCTTCGCGGCTGGCATCTATAGACATAAGCCTTGAAAAATTTTCAAGATAAGTTTTCCTGTCTTCTATGCCCGTCAATACGACAGGTTCATCCGCATTTGCCGCATAAATTTCAGAACCCGTTAAAACGCCCCTTTCTGCCAGCGTATTGATTATTGAATTCTTTAAACCTGCGTTTTTAACGCCTGAAATCCATGAAACGTCTACTTTCCCCGACGCGCCTTCAACATAAATCTTGTTTATTTTGTATTTGGAATGCAAAAAGGAAAGCGTGCTGGCGATATTGCGCTGAACTTCTTCGTGAGAATGCAAATCTTGTATTTGAACTATAACCCTGTCAGTATTAAAATTTACAGAATCTGTAACTCTGCCGATATTGAAAGGAATTACAAAGTTAGACGGATTTAAAGAAGGAGAAACATTTATCGGACGCGCAGATGGAGACGAAACGGCAGACGCCTGAGACGCGCCGTATCCTGCAGGAACAAATACAGAAAAAACAAACGACAAACCTGTGATTACCGAAATGATTTTTTTAACGGCTGACTTTTTTAATAAACCTTGCATACTTCCCCCTTTTAGAAACAATTTATATTGAATTGAACGCCAAATTTTAAAAACCAAAAAACTTTCAAAAAAACGCGCCGATAAACCTATGGGTGTCTCTAAAAACCCTAACGCCCGTCCGAGCCTGCGCCTTGAGACATTGTCTCTGCGGCATTTCCTCATCAGAAAATTTGTCCGTCCTTGCTCTTAGGACGCCCCTCATTTTCTTCTTTGAATTGCCGCAAAATTTGCGGCAATTACGTACATTATAGGTTTTTAGAGACGCCCATATATTTTTATGCAAAAAGAAAAACGCCCGATATATAAAACTGCCGGGCGTTTTCATTTACTGAAATATTTAAATTGAACGGGCGCAAAATTAGCGTCTTTTTTCCTTACGCACATTAAAAGAGCGGCAAGCAAAAGTAAAAACCAGCCTTGAAACAAACCGTTCGTTTCGCTTTGTTCAAATAATGTTTGGAAATAACCGCCTGAACTTGTGAAACTTGGATCCGCTGAAAAATCAGTTTGCAAATTTTTTTGAAAATTATTTGAGATTACGGCTTTATTGTCTTCTTGTCTTTGCTCTTTGCTCTTTGCAGGCGCTTCTTTTTTTGAGGTTTCAGACGCGACTGAGCCGATAATATTTTCAACTACGGCGTTGACCATATTAAAAGCGGCGTTTGACAACAATAAATAATATTCCGTTATGCCTGCGCTTGAACACGCTTTAGTAACGGCAGACGGCAAAACCGCCCCCGATAAAGACGGAGCGGCGATTAAAAAACATATTAGAAGCGATAATATCTTTTTAACGTTCATATTTTTATTTTAGCTCGGCAAAACAAAAAACGCAATAATAAAGTTTATATATTTTATGAGTGTTCTAACTGATACGCGTTTCATATAAAAAACATTCAAATAAAATGCAAATTTTTTGTGAAATTTATTTTTTGTTTTTCAAAAAGTGTTTTATCAGATTTTTCGTTGAAGCGTCATGAGGATTGTCGGCTTTGCCGCTAAGTTCCGGCAAAATTGTATTTGCTAAAACTTTGCCAAGTTCCACGCCCCACTGGTCAAAACTGTTGACGCGCCACAACGCGCCTTGCGCAAATATTTTATGTTCGTATAAAGCTATTAAAGCCCCTAAAGTTTTGGGAGTGAGATAATTTATTAAAATACTGTTTGTAGGTCTGCCGCCCTCAAAAACTTTATGAGGAGCAAGCATAGCAATTTCTTCTTTTGAAGCTCCCGTCTTTAACAAATTTTCAATCGCCTGCTCTTTTGTAAGACCAAAAGCCAGCACTTGCGTTTGGGCAAAGAAGTTAGCCATAAGTTTTTCGTGGTGGTCGCCTACCCTTTGCGGAGGATTGACAAAACCGATAAAATCGCTGGGAATGAGTTTTGTTCCCTGATGAACAAGCTGATAGAAAGAATGCTGCCCGTTTGTGCCGGGTTCGCCCCAAATTATCGCGCCCGTCTGATAGTCCACTCTGTCGCCTTCAAAATTTATAGTTTTGCCGTTGCTTTCCATATCGCCTTGCTGCAAATATGCTGGAAACCTGTGAAGATATTGGCTATATGGCAGCACGGCATAGCTTTGAGCGCCGTAAAAATTGTTATACCAAAAACCTAAAACCGCCATAATTATCGGAATATTTTTTTCATATTGCGCGCTTAAAAAATGTTTGTCTATATAATGCGCGCCGCTAAGCAATTCTTTAAATTTGTCAAAACCTATAAAACAGGCGATAGACAGCCCTATTGCCGACCACAGCGAATATCTGCCTCCGACAAAATCCCAAAAAGCAAACATATTGTTTTCATCTATGCCGAATTCTTTAACTTTCTCAACGTTTGTAGAAAGCGCGGCAAAATGATTTGCAACCGCTTTTTCGCCGAGTTTAGAAACCAGCCAGTTCCTTGCGGTAAGAGCGTTTGAGATAGTTTCAAGCGTGGTAAAAGTTTTTGAAGCGACTATAAAAAAAGAGGTTTCGGGGTTTAACTTTTTTAAATTTTCGTAAATATCGGCGCCGTCTATATTTGAAACAAAATGAACGTTTAAAGAGGCGTCGCCGTAATATTTTAAAGCCTCGCAAACCATTTTAGGTCCCAAATCCGAGCCGCCTATGCCGATATTTATTATATCGGTAAATTTTTTACCCGTCGCGCCCGTCAGCTTTCCGCTTCTTAAATCGGCGCTGAACTTTTCCATTTTATCAAGGACGGCGTTGATTTCAGGCATTACGTCTTTTCCGTCGACATAAACGGGCGAGCCGCTTTGATTTCTTAAAGCCGTGTGCAAAACGGCTCTATTTTCAGTTCGGTTTATTTTTTCGCCGGAAAACATTTTCTTTGCATACCCTGCAATATCTGCGGCTTTTGCCGCGTCAATTAGAAGTTTAAAGGTTTCCTTAGTAACGATGTTTTTTGAAAAATCAAAAAGCAAACCCAGCTCTTCGTCGTATATTGAAAATTCTTTAAATCTATTCTCGTCTTTAAACAAATCCTTTATATGAAGATTTTGATTTTCATTTCTAAACTCCGCCAGCTTTTGCCACTCTTTGGTTTTTGTAAGTTCAAATTTGCTCATTTATCTCCGCTCCGTTTTAATATTTCCGCCGACTCCGCAATAAAATAGTTTTACTGAAAAAAACCGTAAATTTATAGATTCCCAAGCCGCCGCGCAAAACGGCGTCTGCGCCGTTTAATATTCTTTTAATATAAATTTGTATCCTAAAGACAATCCTATCTGAACGTATTTTATATTTACTTCGCCGGGATTATCGTAGACGGCTAAATGATGCCCGCCGTAGACTTCCGCAATAAAATCCTTATATTCCACGCCTAAAGCTCCGCCGTAATATATCCCGCCTTTCATATTCTTCCCGTCTTTATTTGAAGCGGCAATATCGTAGCCTATATTTCCTCTTACGTAAGGTTTTGCAAGCTTAAAATCTGAAAAAGGAGTAAACATAAGCGAGGCGTATAACGGCAAAAATGAAAAATCTTTTTCTGAACCGTAACCCGCTATTCCTCTGTCAAACATATAAGACGCGCCCGCGCCCCACATAAACCATTTTGAAATTGTCCCTCTCAATTCAACGGATATATCGTAACCTCTTTTTGCGTCTTCCGCGTCGGGCTGAACGTCGTATTCCAAAGAAGCTGGAATATCTATTGAAAATTTCGGCGCAAGACTGATTTCTGCAAAAGACGACGACGAAATGAAAAGTATCAAAGCAAAAGACGTAAAAACTTTTTTCATATTTCCTCCGCTGCGCGTTTAAAATTCCGTATTTGAAGTTATAATCAGGCGTTTCCACAGGGCGCGTATATAATTGAACGGAACGTTCCCCAAATCAGTTGCAGCCGCAATCGCCGCCGTGTTCGCAGGTTTTTTTATTGTCGTCAGTTTTATCGTCTCGCGTTTGCGGTTTTGCCGCCTCGTCGGCGTAATTTAACTGCAAATTTGATATTGTAGAAAAAAGAATCTCTTCTTCTTTTTTCGTAAGATTGCCTTTCGTTTTATCGCGTATCGCCAAAAGCATTTCTATGGTAATTTGCGCGCCTTTTAAATCCCTGTAAATTTTTCCGTCGGTCTGGCTTGCCGTTTTACCGAGCTGCTGCCAAGCCGCCGTCGCAAACATAGTTACCAAATTAAAAAAATAAGGATTGATTTCCATTTTTTCATCTGACATTTTGCCTCCGTAAAAATCTTCAAATATTTAGCGGCGTCTATAAAAACTTCTGCCGCGCCTTAAAGACGGCAATTCTTAATTTTTATCTGCGGCAAAAAACTTCTCAACCGCCGCGTCAAGCCTTTTAACAACTTTGTCTTTCCCCATTACTTCCATCATATGAAACAAACTCGGACCTTGCGTTCTGCCCGATACCGCCGCTCTTATAGGGTGAAAAACTTTGCCCGTCCCAATGCCTTTTTCAACCGCTAAATCTCTGGCGAATTTTTCAAGAGCGTCTGCGGAAAAATCGCTTTGAGCGCGAAGTCTTTGCGCCGCTTCTTTAATAACAAGAGACGCGCTTTCTTTTGATTTTTCAAAAACTTTTTTTACGGCTTCTTCGTCAAACGCTACGTCTTCTACAAAGAAAAAATTGACCAAGTGAGGAATATCTTTTAGAAGTTTTATTTTATCGCGTTCAAGCGCAATCGCGCTTTTTAACAGCTCTTTATTCCAGCCGTCAATTATACTTTCATTGCCCGTATATTTCAGCCAATCAATAAAAAGGTCAAAAAGTTCTTCGGGCGTTTTAGAGCGGATTTTTTCGCCGTTAAGCCACAGAAGTTTCGCAGGGTCAAAAATTGACGGACTTACGCCGCAACGTTCGATAGAAAATTCTTTTTTCAATTCGTCTATCGTAAAAAGTTGGCGGCTGTCGGGCGTTGACCAGCCAAGCAGAGCAAGATAATTTATCAAAGCTTCTCTTAAATAGCCTTCTTTTCTGTATTCCAAAACCGAAGTATGCCCGTGCCTTTTTGAAAGCCGCGCGCCGTCTGAGCCTAAAATCATAGCCAGATGCGCAAATCTCGGCTTATCCCAGCCGAAAGCGTCGTATATATGCATCTGACGAGGAGTGTTTGAAATATGGTCGTCGCCGCGCAAAACGTGAGTTATTTTCATAAGATAGTCGTCTATAACGCAGGCAAAATTATACGTCGGCACGCCGTTTGCTTTCATTATTACAAAATCGTCAAGCAAAGCGTTGTCAAATTCAACCGCGCCTCTTATCAAATCGTTGAGAACTGTTTTACCGTCTTGCGGCGTTTTAAATCTTATAACCGCGCCGCGCCCTAGAGCTTCTTTTTCTTTTCTTTGAGCGATAGTTAAATTCCTGCAGGAACCGTCGTATTTAGGAGGGAGTTTATCGCTTTGCGCTTTTTTGCGCATTTCGTCAACTTCCTCAGGCGAGCAATAACAGGGATACGCCAAATCTTTGGCGATAAGTTCGTCTATATACTTTTGATAAATACCCGCTTCTTTGCGTTTCATTTGATAATACGGAGCGTATTGGGCAATTTCATTGTCAGGTCCTTCGTCCCAAAAAAGCTCAAGCCATTTCATAGCGTCAAGTATAACCTGAGTTGAAGCGTCCGTAGAACGCGCTTCGTCGGTATCTTCAATTCTTAAAATAAATTTTCCGCCTGAATTTTTTGCAAAAAGCCAGTTAAATAACGCCGTGCGCACTCCGCCTATATGCAAGTCTCCCGTAGGCGACGGGGCAAAACGAACTCTAATATCGGACATTTTTATTTCCTTTGTTTATTTTTAATTTTGAATAAAAAGGTTTTAAATACGCCAAATTATACCAAATCTTAACTGTTTTTACTCACTGTCGTAAGAACGACGCATAGACGCACAAACGCATTGAGGCATGGCGACGGCAACGACAAAGAGCAAAGAACGCGGCTAAGCGGCTGAGTTTTTCCCTCGTCTTTTCAGGATAGGATAAAGGCGAGCGGGCGTTTTTTTCCGCTGCCGTTTGTCATTTGAACTCGTTTCAGAGTTTCTTTCGGATTAACTGCTTTCTCATAGTTAAAACTTTTTTGTTCCGCCGGCTCTGCCGGCGGTTTTATATGCAAATAAAAAAAGCGCGGAATTTTATTCCTGCGCCTTTATTTATAACGTTAAAAACGCCGCCTAATAAATTATTTTATTGAGCGGATATTCTATTATGCCTTGCGCGCCGGCGCGTTTTAGAGCGGGTATTATTTGTTTTACGGTTTTTTCTTCAATAATTACTTCAAGCGCAAGCCAGTTTTTATCGCTTAACTGCGATATGGTAGGTTTTTTTAAAGCGGGCAAAACCGCTATTATATTCTCAAGAGCCTTTGCAGGAACGTTCATTTTCAGCCCCGCCATACCTTCGGCGGCAAGCGCGCCTTTTAGCAGCAAAGCGAGATTCTCTATTTTCTCTTTTTTCCATTTGTCTTTTAAGGCTTTATCATTTGCTATAAGCCTTGTCGTAGAAGTTAAAAGCTCTTCTATTATTCTCAAATTATTCGCCCTTAAAGACGAACCCGTCTCGGTAAGCTCTACAATAGCGTCCACTAAACTGCCCGCTTTGGCTTCCGTCGCGCCCCAAGAAAATTCTATATCAGCCTTAACTTTATTTTTCGCAAAATATTTTCTTGTGTAATCTACAAGCTCGGTAGCGACTCTTTTTCCCTGCAAATCTTTTATTGATTTTATTTTTGAGGTTTCAGGCACGCACAAAACCCAGCGCACAGGGCGAAACCCCGACTTTGCGTAATTTAGTTCGCAAACTTCTTTAACCTTTGCGCCGCTTTCGCATATCCAGTCGTATCCCGTAAGACCCGCGTCAAAAAAACCGTCTTGAACGTATCTTGCCGTTTCTTGAGAACGCACAAGCATTATTTCAAGCTCGTCGTCGTCGCTTGACGGATAATAAGAGCGAGCCGAAACGTTTATTTTAATCCCTGCTTTTTTAAATAGCTCAACCGTAGATTCCTGCAAGCTGCCTTTTGGAAAACCCAATCTCAATTTTTTCATTTTTATCCCTTATGGGCGTTATAATATACAATATTAACGGCAAAAACCTGCAAATAGCTCGCAGCCGATATCCGTCGTCCGTTAAACGCAAATTGTCAAGCGCCGCTTTCGCTTTGTCTTTGCAACACTTTTTTTTCAAGGTAAGGCGGGATATAATCTTTCAAAATCGGAACGTTTTTGCGTATAGTCCTAGAAAACGTTTTATATAAAGTATTGCCAGAACCGTCCAAAGCCCGCGTTCCGTGCGTTAAGGTAGGAACTATTACGTTTACGGAAACGACAATCCATACCAAAACGCTTAAAACGGCTCCGCCCGCTTTGTCAAAAGGTTTCATAAAAAAAAAATTTACAAGCCTTAAAACAAACCCGCAAATCATAATTATAATAAGAGCAGATATTACAAAAATCAGCCAAAAATTTATTCCCTCTTGATAAGGGTATCTTGACGCGGCAAAAACCGCCGCAAAACCTGAAAACGCGGCAAAAAAACTTCTAGTCGCGCCGGCAGACCAGCCCAGCCACGCCGCTAACGCTATGCTTACCGCTAAAAAAATATCTATCAGCAAACTCATTACGCCGTCCTTATAGGCGTCTCTAAAAACCCAATGCCCGGTTTTGGCGCGTCTTAGGGCATTTGCGACCGTCAGTTTTTAAAGACTCCTAATTACAATTCCGCTTGCGAGTTTTGGGTAAAAATACGTTGATTTTTGCGGCATCATTTCATTGTTCAAACTTATGGCTTTTAGAGATTTTATCGGCGTTGCGGGAACGATTATAGCTATTTTACCCGTTTTTTTAGCCAAAACCACAGCCTCTTTGTCGTCTTTAACGTAAATATATTCCGACGCGTCGACGTCCGGTATCAAAACGTTGTGTAAAACGCTTACGGCGAGGTTTCTGTATTCTTTGCATTTGTCGGGCATAGCTTTTTTTAACAGCGATTCTTTTTTTATGATAAGAACTCTGTATTTGCCGTCTTTAAAAATCATCATCGGCTGAATTTCTTTTTTTGAAAGTTTCGCAAATTCTTTAGAAGAACGGACGTCAAAATAAGAAGCGATATTTTCTTCCAAACATTTCGGTTCGTCTATCACTCTGTGCGTAGGCCAAATTGAAATGCCGGGATCTTCCATAGGGCAAAGATAAGTTAAAACGTAATTATAATCTTTGTCTGAAGAATATTTTTTGTCTTTCTCTTTTTTCTCTTGGCTGTAATTCCACGCCGTCTCGTACCTATGATGACCGTCGGCGATAAACATTTTTTTACCCGACAAAAATTTCGTCGCGGTTTTTACTATTTCTTCGTCGTCAACAACCCACAATTTATGAAAAACGCCGTCTTTGTCCTTTGCCGTAGCGGACGGTTTTCTTTTTGATATTTTTCTGCATAAATCTACGGTTACGCGCTTGTCGTCGTCATATAATCCAAAAATCGGGCTGACGTTTGCTTTGACGGCTTTAAGAAGGCTAAGCCTGTCGGCTTTCGGTTTTGCAAGAGTTTTTTCATGGGGTTTCACAGCTCCTCTTGCCGAGCGCGGGTTTTCAAGTTTTAAAGCCGCGAAAAAACCTCTTCTTGTCATTTTCATACCGTGGTCTTCAAAAAGCTGTTCGTAAAAATAATAGGACGGTTTGCCGTCGCGTATAAGCGCGCCGTCGGAAATCCAGCTTTGAAAAATTTCAGCCGCGTTTTTATATTTATTCTTTTTGCCTTTAGGGTCGGACAGTTCAACGTATACTATATTGTAAGGCGAAAGCGTTTTCAGCCTTTCTTTCTCCGCGCCGCTTATCACGTCATATGGAGGACATATAAAATCAGTAATGTCTTCCTTTGAATATCTCATCGCTTTGAACGGTTTTATTTCTGCCATAAACGCCTCCGAATTTCCGCATAAATTTAAAAATGATTTTACCAAAATTACCGTTAAAAAACAAACTCTCGCAAACGATGCGGCAGGCGACTGACAAGCCCGCCGCCGCTTTTTAAAAAAGGCGGAGTTATTAGGGATCATTTAATGGGCGTCTCTAAAAACCCTAACGCCCGTCAGAGCCTGCGCCTTGAGAGACATTGTCTCTGCGGCATTTTGGCATCAGAAAATTTGTCCGTCCTTGCTCTTAGGACGCGGCTTGCATTTTCTTCTTTGAACTGCCGCAAAATTTGCGGCAATTACGTACATTATAGGTTTTTAGAGACACCCAAACGAGAAATTTGCGGTTTATTCTTCGTCTTTGTAGTAATAGCGGTCTTTGTAGTAGCCGTATTTAAAACCTTTGCTTTTATACATCGTTATTACCGCGCCTAAAACGTTTACGCCCGCTTTCTTTAAATGGTCTAAAGCGGTTTTGGCGAGATTGACGTTCGTTGACGACGCTTTTATTACAAATATTGAGTTTTTAACGCATTTTCCCCACAACAAAGTGTCGGTAATCGGAAGCACGGCGGGACAATCTATAATAACATTGTCAAAATGTTTTCCCGCAGCTTCTATAAAGGCTTTGAGTTTCGGCGTATTCAAAAGTTCCGCAGGATTTGGCGGATGCTCGCCCGCAGGAAGAACGTATAAATTTTTTATTTCGGTTTTTATCGCGGCGTTTTCTATGTCGTTCATAGCTTTTACGTCGGAAGAAAGAAGTATTGAGCTTAAGCCGTTAAGGTTTTCAATTCTAAATATTTTATGCAGTCTAGACCTTCTTAAATCGCCGTCTACAAGAAGAGTTTTTGCTCCCGTCTGGGCTATAGCTGCGGAAAGATTTGAAGAAAGATAACTTTTCCCTTCGCCTTGTACGGAACTTGCTATCAAAACGGTTTTTTCTTTTACTCCGGCAAAAGCAAAATCAAGCATTGTTCTTACGCTTCTTATCGCTTCTGCGGATAAATTCGGAGAAGATTCGCGCATTAAGGAATATTCCGTCTGCTTTTTTTGCGGTTTATACGAATAAGTTAATCCCAAAAAAGGCAGCGCGAGTTTTGTTTCCAAATCTTCGGAATTTTTAACGGTGCGGTCAAGCAAATCTGCAATTAAGGCAAAAATAAATCCAAGAAAACAGCCTGCGGCAAAACCTATAGCCAAATTTATTTTTTTATTTGGTTTATACGGTTTTAAAGGAACAAGAGCGCTGTCTACTATTCTTACGTTATTTCCCAAAAACTGCCCCGACAAATCTATTTTGACGCTTTGAACGATTTTTGCCGTCTCGTCTTCTATTTTATATTTTATGGTGTCGATTTGCTTTTGAACTGAAATGACCTCGGGGTGATGCGCCGTGTACCTGCCTGAAAGACGCGCTTTTTGAATTTCAAAATCCGTTTGCTGTTCTTTATATTTCTTAATCAGCTCATTGTTTACAACCTGCGGCATAGAGTTGAGAAGATTTTTTTCTTGCGCTGAACTTTTATCGCTGTTGTTTAAAGCGTTGACCAAATCTTTAGCTATTAAAACCCTGTTGCTTATATTTCCTGCAACGTAATTTCGCGCGAGGGTATTTGCTATTTTTGCCGATAGCTCCGCGTCAACGGAACTTACTTCTAGATTGACAAGCCTGCTGCGCACTACGGGAACTATTTTTATTTTTTTACGCAGCTTGTCTATGTTTCTTTCTAAGCCCTTGGTTCTAAATTCGTCGTATTTTCCTAAATCTAGCTCGTCGTAGACGCCGCTTAAAAGGCTGCGGCTTTCAAGCATTTTATACTGCGTCCTGTAATAATCTTCGTCGCTTGTCCACGAAGTCACCGAACTTTGCGTATCAATTCTTGCCGCGTTTTCCCTGTCTATCATCATTAAAACCGACGCCTTATAAACGGGCTTTGTCATAAATGAAACAATAAGGGAAATTAAGACGCAGGCTAAGACCGTAAAGAATACAAGCCACAGTCTTTTAAGCGTTATATTGACATAATAAAACAAATCTAAATCGCGGTTTTGCGTTTCTTCCATATTTTCCTAAAAAATGCTCTGAGGGACAAAAATTATATCGCCCGGTTTTAACTCTATATCAAGAGATTTATTCCCCTGTTTTGTTATCTGCGAAACGTCTATTTCTAGGGTCACACTGCGCTCTTTTTGCGCGCGCAAAACTTTTACCCTTGAAATAGCCGCAGTTTTTGAAAAACCGCCTACATATGTAATAGCTTCAAGCAGCGTAAGAGGTTTTTCAGGCGGTATTTGTATAGCGCCCGGTTTTTCTACATGCCCTAAAATATAGACGGTTTTATTGCCGTATTCTTTTATGAGTATGCTTACGCTAGGGTTTAAATAATATTTTTTTAAAGATTCCGAAAGAATATTTTCAGCGCAAGAGAGGGTTTCCCAGCCTATTTTTATGTTGCCCGCCATAGGATATGTAATAGTTCCGTTTGCGTTTATTCTGATGGTTCTGTCCATATCGGATTCGCGGAACATTTTTATTTCTATAAGGTCGCCGGGCTGTAAAATATAATCTGCGGAAGTTTTAATTTCGTTTAAAGCCAGCCTTACCTGCGCGTCTTCGCTTTGACCGCGCTCAGGTTCGGCGTATTTTTGCGTAGAAACCGCAGTTTTTGCGCCGCAGGAAGAGATAAAAAATAAAACCGCTATACACGCGGCATAATTTATTATATAAGGAAATTTAAATTCTTTCATATCAATATTAGTAATTCTATATTTTTTGCATACTTTTTTCAAATTTAGCGCGGGCTGAACGCATTTGATATTTAATTCTCAGCATATTCGCGTCGGCAGGATACCTTTGCAAATGCCAAACGAAAAGCGCGTCGGCTTTTGCGGCGTATTCTTCTTTTTTTGCCAAATCTTTCTCAACTAGAAAAGCGTCGTAATAGGCTACTGCAAGTTTGACGCCGTTTGCAGACGATTTATAATACGGCAGCCCTTTTTCATAATACTCTATTTTTTTGTCCAAAGAAAGCGACGCGCCCATAAAAAAGTTATACCACGCCGCGCTTTGACGCGCCGTAAAAACTAAACACAAGACAAACCCCGACGCGATAAGAATTTTTACAACGGCGTTTATCCGTATTTGCGAATAATTAAAACCAAAAGTTTCCGACGAAAGCGCGCCAAAGATTATAAAAAACGCAAACGCGCTTGCGGGAATATGAAAATGAAAATCCACAAAAGACGCCGACGCCATATAAAATAAAGCCGCGCCAAGCCCCAAAAACGCGGCTCTTTTTTGAGAGCTTTCTATTTTTACAAGCCTTTTGACAAAAATAAACAAAGCGGTAAAAACAAAGAAAAGCGCAAATACTGCGCCCGCAACGCCCGTTCCAACGACAAATTCAAGCCAGTCGTTGTGAACGCGTTCAACGTTTTCCATATTTTTTCCATATGCGCCAAGCCCTGCCGAAAACGCTCCCGCTCCCACGCCAAAGACAGGATATTCTTTAAGCATATTAAGCGAGTTTTTATAAATTTCTATTCTGATTTTTTCAGAAGTTCCGCTTGAGCGAAACGAAAACTTATTAATAGCGTCGACATTTAAAACGGCAACGGAGGCAATGGAGGCTGAAATAAAAAACCACGCCGCAAAGAAAATAATTTTTTTACGCTTATTTTTAATAAACAAAGCTATAAAAACAGCCGCGCTTACGGCAAGCGACGCGGCAAGAAAAAGCATCGCTCCCCGAGAACGAGTAAATATTACGCCGTAGACAAGCAGAGCGCAAACGACTGAAAGCGTAAGCTGCTTGTATAAAAAGTTTTTCTCCGCGCTTTTATAGTATTCAAAATGTCTTGCGGCAAAAAGAGCGAGCGCGCAGAAAAAACAAAACCCGATAAACGCGCCCGCGTGATTTCTGTTGACAAAAGGACCAAAAGAACCTGCCGCAGAATTTAAATGCCTAAATAAAGCCAAATATTCGCCGGACGGGAAAATATTTGCGGTTATTACTACCATCGTTCCGCAAACCGCAAAAGATAAAAGCAAAATTTTAATTTTTCTATAACTGTTAAAAGCAAACGCGCAAAGTAAAGCCGCGCAAAGGTAAAGCAAATAAAAAATAAGTTCAGTTGTAGTGTATAAAACAGATAAACTAATAGGACGTTTTACATGTCCGTCAAGAACGGTTTGTTCCGTCAAACATTGTATAAGCCCAAAAACTATAACCGCCGCAAAAAATAACAATAACGCTTTGTTTAACTGCGATACTTCAATCGTTTTGCCGCAAAACAAATAAACCGTAAAAAGCAAAAAGACCGCCGTTTGAAGAACGAGCGCGCTCCAAGGCTCAACGGCGGCAAAACTGAAAACCGCAAAAAATATTAAAACAATCAGCGAAATTCTTATATGCAAAGACGTCATATTTTATTATATAATTGTCAGCGACGCTAAAATTATACAAAAATCGGAGATATATGAAAATTTGTTTTATTTGCAGCGCAAATATATGCAGAAGTTACGTTTCGCAGACGCTATTTAATTACTACGCACCTTTAAACAATGTCAAGGCGTCAGCGTCTTCCGCAGGGGTTTTTGCGCAAAGCTATTATGCCGTTCCGCAAAAAATCAAAGATTATTTACAGTCAAAAGGCGTTCAAGCCGAGCCTCACAAGCCAAGATTTGTTTTGCGGCAGGATTTAGAGTTTTCAGATTTAATTCTTGCTATGGAAACTTTGCATTATGAAATTCTTACCGACAAGTATTCTAAATTTGGCGATAAAATTTATCTTTTTAACGACTATATCTTCGGCAAAGAAAAAGACGTGGAAGACCCGATTTCAAAAAGCGGCTCAAAGTTTATAAAATCAATGGACTTTTTAGACAAAGCCGTAAAAGTTTTAATTGAAAAAATACGGGAAAAAATGCAGCTAGGCGGCTAAGCGGCTAGGCAAACGGCAAAAACAAACGACAGCTATTAAAATGCCCCAGCTTTGCCGTCACCATGAACTTGTTTTGGTAAAAAATGCAGCTAAAACGGCAAGATGTTCTATGTCCTCTTTGACGTCGCCCTGAACTTGTTTCAGTGTCTGCTGTTTATATAATTGGGCGTCTCTAAAAACCTATAATATTCGTAATTGCCGCAAATTTTGCGGCAGTTCAAAGAAGAAAATGAAAGGCGTCCTAAGAGCAAGGACAGACAAATTTTCTAATGCCCAAATGCCTAGAGACAATGTCTCTAGGCGCAAGGCAAAGACGGGCGTTAGTGTCTTTAGAGACCCCCAAAGCTTTTTCTTTCCGACAGAGCCGCTTGCGGTTTTATATACCAAAAAAAGACCCTGAAATGAATTCAGGGTCTTTTTTGTTATCATTGCTGCTGCCGTTGCGCCGTAGCTTAACCGCGTTTTTGGTATTGCCGTTGCTTAGCGTTAATTCTTTTCTTTTTTCCCTTTCGGCGTCGTCCATGCATCCTGCTTTTACGTGGCTACTCTACAAATATTTCCGTTCTTCTATTTGCCGCGCGTCCTTCTTTGGTTTTGTTGCTGCTTATCGGCATTTCAGCTGCGAAACCTGTATACGTCATTTTTTCTCGCGGTATCCCCGCTTTCTCAAATTCGTCGTAGACGCTTTTTGCTCTTTGCCTAGACAACCTCTTATTTAGCTCTTTTGAACCCGTGCTGTCCGTATGTCCTTCTATTGTTATTTTGTTATACTCTTGGCTCTTTATTTCTTCCGCAACTTTCGCAAGATATTCTTTCGATTCGCGCGTTAAAAAATAACTGTTCACTTTGAATTTTAACGTCAAATTAAAAGCCTTTATCATTTCTCTTTGTCTTCTCTCTTGCGCTTGCGCTTTTTCTTTCGCAAGCTGCGCGTCGCTTATCTCCTGCTTTATCGCCGCTTCTTCTTTTATGCGCGCTTCTTCTTCGGTTTTTTCTATATTGAGTTTCGCTTTTTCCGCAAGCCTCTGCGCAGCCTCTAGCGCCGCTTTCGCCCTGTTTTTTACGTCAGTTATTTCAGCGCTTATTTTTTCTTTTTCTTCCGTTTTCATACCGTCAAGCGCTTGTAATTTTTCTTCGGCTTCTTTTGCTTTTTCCAAAGATTTTTCCGCCTCGCCTATTGCGTATTGCGCTAAGTCAAGCATTGCTTTATCTTCAGTTCCGCCGTCGTA
>JAISLV010000071.1 GCA_031277075.1 Endomicrobium sp.
AACAAATAATCTGCTAAAAATCAGCGCCGCCGTTTTTTTTCTTAACGCCCTGTCTATGTGTTTGACGGTTATCGCTCAAGATATAGGTTTTGCGCGGCTTTCAAAAGCGCTGGAATTTATAACTATGGTCAATATAAGCAAATACGGCGATTTTAAAATTTTGACAATTCCGTTTCTTGTCTTAATATACGCGCCGTATTGGCTTTATGTCTACAGCGTCGGAAAAAGCGGGACGCGGATAATTTTGAATTTTTTTTTAGTCTTTGCGTATTTTATATTGTTTTATATGATTTGTTTTTTCGCAGGAGCTGTATTTATATTTGGAGCTATTTTTATAACGGGCGGGCGTCTAGGCTGATATGACTATATTTTAGAAAAATAAATATACAGAGGAAAAGCTATGTCAAAATTCATCTTTATAACAGGCGGGGTGGTAAGTTCTTTGGGCAAGGGCATTACGGGGGCAAGCATCGGCAAGCTGCTTCGCCTTCACGGGTTCAAAGTTAATATGGTGAAATTTGACCCTTACTTAAACGTTGACCCCGGAACGATGAACCCTTATCAGCACGGCGAAGTTTTTGTAACTATAGACGGAGCCGAAACCGACCTTGACTTAGGAACTTACGAAAGATTTTTAGACGTCTACACCACTAAAGCAAACACCAATACGGCGGGCGATATTTATCAAACCGTAATTAATTGCGAAAGGCGCGGCGATTACGACGGCGCTACAGTTCAGGTAATACCTCACATTACCGACGAAATAAAACGGCGTTTTGCCGCTCTTAAAAAAGAATACGACATCAGCATAATAGAAATCGGGGGAACAGTAGGCGACATTGAAGGTTTGCCTTTTATGGAAGCCGCGCGGCAGTTTCAGCTTGAAAATAAAAAAGAAGATATTTTCAGCATTCATGTAACGCTTGTTCCTTACATAAGAGGCGCGCACGAGCTTAAAACAAAACCTACGCAGCACAGCGTCAATAAACTGCGCGAAATAGGCATTTCGCCCGATATGATTATTTGCCGCACGGAATACCCCATAGACGACGCAATGAAAGGTAAAATATCTCTTTTTTGCAATGTTGAAAAAGAATACGTAGTTGAAGCGCGCACAAGCCCGTCTATTTATTTTATCCCCGAAGATTTAAAGAAACAAAACGTAGACGCGCTGATAATGAAAAAGTTAAACGTAAAACCTAAAAAGAAATTTGACGGCAAATGGCTTAACGACATAAAAAAGATAGCCAAACTTAAAAGAGAAGTTAAGGTGGCGGTCGTAGGCAAATATGCTGATTTAAAAGATTCATATAAATCTATAGACGAGTCTATAAACATCGCCGCATGGGAATTAGGAGCTAAAGCCGATATTGATTATTTAGGAGCTGAAGATAAAGATTTGCTTAAAAAACTAAAAAAACACGACGCTATACTTGTGCCGGGAGGCTTTGGCAACCGCGGTATAGACGGTAAAATAGCCTCTATAAAATACGCGCGCGAAAATAAAATTCCGTTTTTAGGAATATGTTTAGGCATGCAGTGCAGCGTAATTGAAGCGTCGCGCAATTTAGCGGGATATAAAAACGCAAATTCAACCGAGTTTGACGCTGACGCTAAACATCCCGTAATAACTATGCTTGAAGAACAGAAAAACGTTAAGTATCGCGGCGGAACAATGAGGCTTGGAAATTATAAGTCGGAAATTAAAAGAGGCACGCTTGCCCACTCCCTATACAAAAGCGATAACATTGAAGAAAGGCATAGGCACAGATACGAAATGAACCCGCAATACGTAGACGTTCTTGCGAAAAAAGGTTTTACCGTAAGCGCTTATCACAAAGGGATTTTGCCGGAAATAGTTGAAATAAAAAATCATCCGTTTTTTATAGGCGTTCAGTTTCACCCTGAATTCGGCTCAAGACCAATGAAGCCGCACCCGCTTTTTAAAGGTTTTGTTCAAGCGGCGTTAAAACGTCAAAAATCAAAGTAAAAAGTTTGAGAAAGGAGACGCTAATGAAGAAAACTTTTGTCCTAGACACCAATGTTCTTTTACACGACCCCGACGCGATTTATTCTTTTAAAGACAATAAAGTCGTTATTCCTATGACTGTTGTAGAGGAGCTGGATTCTTTTAAAAAGTTAAACGACGAAAGGGGAAGAAGCGCAAGGCTTATAGTAAGAACGCTTGACAGTTTGCGTATGATAGGAAAACTTTCCGACGGCGTCGTAATTAAAGACGGCGGCGTTTTAAAAATTGAAATGAACGGCGGACATACAGATTTGCCAAGCGACTTTGAGGGACAAAAGTCCGACAATCAAATTCTTTCCATAGCTTTAGGGCTTAAAAACAAAGGCGACAAAGTTATTTTTATAACTAAAGACGTAAATTTAAGAATTAAATCTGAAATTTTGGGGATAGCGACGCAGGATTACGAAAAATCAAAAGTAAAAATAGACGAGCTGTACTCTGGCTGGAAAGAAATAAGAGTTCCCGCAGACAAAATAGATAAATTTTATAAAGACGGAAAAATTTCGTTAAAACAAAGTTTTTATCCTAACGAATGCGTGGCTTTAAAAGACGAGGCGGGGTCTTCAAAAAGCGCGCTTACAAAATATTCCGCTCAACATAAGGCGTTGACGCCTATATTTCACAAAGATTCTTTCCCGTGGGGCTTGAAACCTTTAAATATAGAACAGAAATTTGCTATGGAACTTTTGCTTTGCAATGAAATAAGTCTTGTTACGCTGGTAGGTCTTCCCGGCGCTGGGAAAACTATTTTAGCTCTTGCCTGCGGCTTGCAAAAAACTATTGAAGAAAGATATTACAGAAAATTGTATATAGCCCGTCCTATTATACCTATGGGTCGCGACATAGGTTTTTTGCCCGGAACTAAAGAAGAAAAATTAGGCGCATGGATGGGCGCGATAAACGACAATTTAGAATTTCTTATGGACAAAGGACACGGCGACGTTAGAATAGAAGAAAAAATAGATTATCTTTTTTCGTCGGGGCAGATAGAGGTTGATTCCTTAACTTATATAAGAGGACGCTCGCTGCCGCAGCAATACATTATAATTGACGACGCTCAAAATTTAACCCCGCACGAAATTAAAACTATCGCCTCAAGAGCGGGAAGCGGCACAAAAATAGTTTTAACTGGCGACCCGTATCAAATAGACAACCCGTATTTAGACGCCTCTTCAAACGGGCTTACGTATTTGGTTGAACGTTTTAAAGGACAGGAACTTTTCGGACATATAACTTTTTCCAAAAGCGAAAGAAGCGCGCTAGCGGCTTTGGCGTCCGAATTGCTTTAAGTGTGTCTCTAAAAAGAAAAAGCGCGGCTAGGCGGCTAAGAAGTTAAGCGGCTAAGCAAAAACATATCAATTCTTTTTTTGCAGCTTTGGGTTGCCGTTCTTTGTTATTTGTCGTCATAGTTGTCCGTCATGCTGAACTTGTTTCAGCATCTGTCGTTTGCTTTGTTGTCCGTCATGCTGAACTTGTTTCAGCATCTGTCGTTTGCCTTTGTTGATGTTGTTGATATGTTATCTTGCTATACGCCGAAAGAGAATGCAAAAAAACAGACGCTGAAATGATTTAACGCGATGTATTTGAGTGTTTAGGAACTTAAATGAGCGATATTTACGTTGACTTACATATTCATACAAATTATTCAGACGGGGTTTTTACTCCGTCTCAGGCGGCGGATTACGCCGCGCAGATGAAACTTGCCGCTATAAGCATTACAGACCACGACAGCGTAGACGGGATAGACGAAGCCGTTGCAGCGGCAAAAGACAAAGGCGTTGAGGTAATTTCTGGTATAGAGCTTTCCTGCGTTACGGGGGAAGAATTAAAAGACGAAATCCATATTTTAGGGTATTTCATAGACTATAAATCGCAAAAATTTAAAAACGTTCTTGAAGAATTTAAAGAAGCCCGCCGTCAAAGAGCGCGGCAGATTTATGAGAAATTAAAAGCCGCAAATGTCGTTTTAAAAAATACCGATTTTTTTGAAAACGCAAAAGGCAAATCTATAGGCAGAATGCACTTTGCAAAAGCTCTTGTTGAAGAAAAATTTGTGGGCGGCATTCAAGAAGCTTTTCAAAGATATTTGTCGCGCGACAAGCCCGCTTACGCTCCTAAAAAAAATTTGACGGCTTCAGACGGTATTAAACTTATTTTAGAAAACGGCGGAATTCCCGTAATGGCGCACCCGTATTATACGCATTACAGCGACAGAAATATGAAGCTCTCTTTAATAAAAGACGGGCTTATGGGGATTGAAGCATGGCACAGCAAACACCCCGAAAGCGCGGTGAAAAAATTTTTGAGTATGGCGCAGGAATACGGTCTTATAGCTACAGGCGGCTCAGACTGCCACGGTCCGTTTAAAAACGAACGTCCGATAATGGGAAGAGTTAGAGTTCCGTATTCCGTAGTTGAAAATCTTGCAAAAGCAAAGGAAAAATTGATTAAAAGTTAAAAATTAAGAACAAACAATACGCGCTGTTTTTTGTCAGCTTTACCGGCAGTAAGCGCGCATAAATTTTTAGTTTTAATTTTCAATTATCAAAAATGTCATATATAAATAAAACAATATTTTTAAATTACATAGCTTGTCCTACTTTGGGCTGGAAAACAAAAAGAGGCGGATTTCCTAGACAAGAAGGGCTAAATAACGAACTTCTTTTTCTTGAGGGAAGAAAAGTTCACAAACTGTCATATCAACTTTTCCCTTCGGCAGTTAACGCGCAAAAGAGAAATATAGACGAAGCCGCCGCTTATACGGCGGAAATTTTAAAAAATCCTGACAATAAAACGCTGCTTGAGGCGTCTTTTGTCGCGCAGGGTTTTAGCGTTAGAGTTGATATATTGGAAAAAAACTCCGACGAATACGAGGGTAAAAATTGCTGGACTCTTTACGAAATAAAAGCCGGCGGCAAATATAAAGCAAAATATTCTTCAGATTTGGCGTATAGCGCGATGGTTTTATTAAAAAGCGGAATATGCGCAAACCGCTTTGAATTAAAACACCTTTCAAGCGATTATCGTCTTGGAATGCCCGTAGAAAATCTTTTTTCGTCAATTGAATGTTCAGAAAAAGTCAATGCAAAGCTGAAAGAATTTTTAAGTATTTTTGACAAAGCCAAATCGGAAATTGAAAGCGGCGTTATGCCCGCGCCGTATTTAAAACGCAGCTGTAAAAACTGTCCGATTTTTGACGAGTGTATGGGAAAAGGCGTAGAAAAACATATTTTTAATTTGCCTAGACTTTCCGTTCTTGCAATAGACGAGCTTACCGCTATGGGCGCAGACGCCGTAGATAAAATCCCCCAAGATTACGAACTTACCGAAATGCAAAAAATCGTTAGAAACTGTATGATTACAAATTCTCAATACGTTTCAGAAAATTTGAAACCCGAACTTGAAAAAATAAAAGCGCCTTATTACTATCTTGATTTTGAGTCTGTTACGACAGTTATGCCTCTATATCCTAATATTGCCCCGCACACGCAGCTTTTAACGCAGTTTTCAATAGACAAAAGCTACAGGCTTGGGGAAATTTCAAAACACTATGAGTATATCGCAGACCACTCTAAAGACTGCCGCCGCAAAATTGCCGAAAAACTTGTGGAATATTTGGGAACTGAAGGCAGCATCATAACTTACGCTAGTTTTGAAAAAATAGCGGCGTCGCACCTTGCGTTTATGTTTGAAGATTTGCGCGAAGCGCTTTTAAAAATCGCGGGCAGAATGGTTGACCTTGAAATTCTTGTCAGAAAAAATTATTACAACGTAGATTTTCACGGACGTTCGTCAATAAAAAAAGTTTTGCCCGTAATGATAAAAGATATGAATTACGAAGGACTTGAAATAGGCGAAGGCGGCGACGCGGCGGCGGCGTTTGCTTTTATGGCTATGGGCTTATACGATAAAGAAAAGATAGAGCGGACAAAAGAACATCTGTTGAAATATTGCGCGCAAGACACGTTCGCTATGGTAAAAATCCACGAGTTTTTAGAAAATAAAGTAAAAACTTTAGAAGTTTAGAAGTTTTTACAAGGCGTCCTTTAGGAACAGCAATAAATAATAATATGGTTGACGCCTCTTAATCCGCTTGTTTTCTTTGTATAACAACTCTGTCAGCTCGTCGGCAAATAATTGTTATTTTACATTTTTTTACTCAGTTATTCTCCTGCGCTTTCTTGCAGTGGTTTTTAGAGACGCCCAATAGATATGAAAACATTGAAATAAGACTAGGAATGTCAGTAATTGCCGCGAATTTGAGACAAGGGGTAATTTCTGTTTAAAAGGCGCAGGCTTAGACGGGTTTTGGAGTTTTTAGAAAGACGCAAACGCAAATTTCAGCCGCTTCATCGCTTCTTTTATCGTGGAAATGGGGCAGGCTATGTTTATTCTAAAAAAACCTTTGCCTTCAACGCCGAACCCTTTCCCGTAAGACAAATGCAGTTTAGCTTTGTTTGCCATTTGATATTTTAATTTGTTTTCAGAAATTTTAAGAGCGTTAAAATCCAGCCATAATAAATATGTTCCCTCAGGTTCTATCAGCTTTACTTGCGCAAGGTTTTCTTTCAAAAAATTCCTTATATAAGCTAAATTTGTTTCCAAATACTTATTTAACTCGTCCGTCCAGCGCGCGCCGTGTTTATACGCAGCCTGCGCCGCAGCCAACCCCATAGTATTTAATTGGCTATAGCCTGTTTTTTCAATTTCGGTTTTAAATTTTTGCCTTTTTTGTTCGTCTGAAATGAAAATGTTTGAAACCTGAAGTCCCGCAAGATTAAAAGTTTTGCTGGGCGACGAACATAATATGCAGTT
>JAISLV010000081.1 GCA_031277075.1 Endomicrobium sp.
GGGGAATTTTCGTTTTGCTCCTTTAGCCTATCTCCGCGCGGCGATTGACAATATTGATAAAATGCCGCAAACTTCTTTTGAAGAAATTATTGAAAAATACGTTGAAATGAACATTGCGCACCCGTTTAGAGAAGGAAACGGACGCAGTATGCGCATTTGGTTAGACTTGATTTTAAAGAAAGAGATAAAAAAAGTTATCAATTGGATTTTAGTAGATAAAGAAGATTATTTGTCCGCAATGGAACGCAGCGCGGTTAAAGATATTGAAATAAAGCATATTTTAAAAAACGCTTTGACAGATAAAATAAACGAACGCGAAATTTTTATGAAAGGGATAGACATAAGCTATTATTACGAAGGCTATAGCGAGTTTAAAACAGAGGAATTGTGAAAATTATGATAAGGGCGTCTTGCAAAAACCTATAATGTACGTAATTGCCGCAAATTTTGCGGCAGTTCAAAGAAGAAAATGCAGGGCGTCCTAAGAGTAAGGACGGACAAGTTTTCTGATGTAGAAATGCCGCAGAGACAATGTCTCTCAAGGCGCAAGGCAAGGACGGGCAGTAGGGTCTTTAGAGACACCCTAATACAAATGCCTCTTGCCGTCACCCAAAACTGACGCGAATGCGTCGCCCAAAACTGACGCGAATGCGTCGCCCAAAACTGACGCGAACGCGTCACCCTGAACTGACGCGAACGCGTCACCCTGAACTTGTTTCAGGGTCTGTTTCAGGGTCTGCCTTTGTTATTGAGCAACAGATGCTGAAACAAGTTCAGCATGACGAATTAACTAATAGAGCGTCTTGCAAAAACCTATAAGGACTGACAAATTTTCTGACGCAGTAAGCCGCAGAGACACTCAAATGCGCAAAGGGCAAATAAAATGACGGCAATAGCGATTATACTACTATTAATATGTATAATAGAAAGCGTTTTTTTGTTTAAAAACGCTATGGAAAAGGCGGTTTTGAAAGAACAGAAAAAATTTATTGAAAAACAGCTTGCCGAATCTAAAATCATTTTTGAAAACGCGGCGAACGACATTATAAAAAAGCATTCGCAAGATTTTAAAGATATAAACAAGTCCGAAATTTCAAATATAGTGACTCCTTTAAAAGACAGCATAAAAACGTATCAAGAAGCGGTCGCCTCTTTTACAAAAGAACAAAACGAGAAAAATAACGCTTTGGGTTTTGCCATTAAAGACGTTGCGAAATTAAATCAGCGTTTGGCGGACGAAGCGTCGAACCTTACTACCGCTTTGCAAAATAAAAAAATTCAAGGCGACTGGGGCGAAATGATTTTAGAAAGGGTTTTGGAATGGGCGGGGCTTAAAGAAGGCGTGGAATACGACAAACAAAGTTTCTTTAAAAATGAAAATAATGAAAGACAATACCCCGATTTTATAATAAAACTTCCAAAAGACAGAAAAGTTATTATAGATTCTAAAATGAGCGTAGAAAATTATAAACGCTGGACAAACGAAACGGACGAAATCTTAAAAGCGCAATATTTAGAAAACCATGTCAAAGATATAAAAAAACATATAGACGAATTGTCCGCTAAAGAATATCAAAAATTATTAAAAGACGAAGGGCTTGATTTTGTGATAATGTTTGCGCCTATAGAATACGCCTATTTTGCCGCTTTAGAAAATGACGATAGTTTAAACGAATACGCAAGCAGGCGCAAAGTGGCGATTGCTACGGCGTCTTCTTTGTTCCCCATATTGAAAGTCGTTGAAAATTTGTGGCGGATAGAACGCTCAAACAAAAATACCGAAGAAATTATAAAAACAGGCGAAGAAATGCACAAACGCGTATAGGCGTTTTTAACGGAAATGCAAAAGCTGGGGCAGCAACTGTCGCAAGGACAAAAAGTTTATGAAACCGCAATGACAAAATTACAAGGCAATCAAGGCGTGATAAAGTCTGCGGCAAAACTTGAAACGCTCGGGTTAAAATATCAAAAAAGCCTGCAAAACGGCATAAACGAAGAAGAAAATCTATTGGGCGTCTCTAAAAATCTATAATGTCAAAGGCGCAGGCTCGGACGGGCGCTAGGGTTTTTAGAGACGCCCGTCAACGGCTCCGAAAGGAGAATAAATTTTTATAGGAGATAGTTCTATATGTTAACACAAGATGTAATTAACGCTTTTCATTTGATGTGGGACAATTATCCGGAATTTGCAATACTATTGCACAAAGATAAGATTATAATTTCGGTGAATAAAGAAGGCGAAAAACTTGGTCTTGTCGTAGGGGCAAAATGCGAATCTTGTCTTCCTGCCGAAGTTCATTTGGGGTGCAAAGTTGGCGAAGTAATTAAAATGCATCGCTGGGCGTATCGCAGACGGCAAGATGAAAACGGGGGCGTCATACATTTTTGGGTGCCTATTGACGGCTATGACGATTATCTTATTCATTTTCAGGTAGGCGGCAGCGTTAAATTTTTGTGTCCGGGCTGTCAAGGTAACGGAATTTTCAATCCGCAAGAAAAAAATTAAAAAATATACTTGAGGAATTTTATCCTTTACGGCTGCGCTGCGCCAACCGATGTGAAAAGCCGCGCTTTGAATTTATTTTTAGCGTCTCTTTTAGGCGTCGCAGTTTGCCGCTGTAGTTTGTTGCTTTAAACCCCGCGTATTTAGACGCTGCGGAACAGTTCAGTTTCGGCGTTCGGCGTTTTTGCGGTCTCTTACAGGGTTTCTTTTTTGAGAAAGTCTCTTTTTCAAGGTTTGTCTGTGAAAATTACAAATTATATTTGTTTTTGAAAATTTAAGAAAGGAAGGATAGGAACTAATGAGCAAAGAAAAAGACACGCAAGAACCGTTTGTAGAAGTAAACATTTCGCCCCGCAATATTGAAGACGAAATGAAGAACTCTTACATAGATTACGCTATGAGCGTAATTGTGGGAAGAGCTTTGCCCGACGTGCGCGACGGGTTAAAACCCGTCCACAGACGCATACTCTACGCTATGAAAGAAATGGGTTTAAAGCACAATAGCGCCTATAAAAAGTCCGCCCGTTTAGTCGGCGACGTTTTGGGTAAATACCATCCGCACGGCGACAGCGCGGTATATGAATCTATGGTGCGCATGGCGCAGGAATGGTCGCTGCGCTATCCGCTTGTAGACGGACAGGGAAATTTCGGCTCTATAGACGGCGACAGCGCCGCGGCAATGCGTTATACAGAAACCCGCATGGAAGCGATTACCGACGAAATGCTTGCAGATTTAGATAAAAACACAGTTGACTTTATACCAAATTACGACGGCTCTTTAAAAGAGCCGCTGGTTCTTCCGACAAAACTGCCAAATCTTTTAATCAACGGGTCGCAAGGAATAGCCGTCGGTATGGCTACAAATATTCCAACTCACAATTTAGGCGAAGTTTGCGATGCGCTTACCGCTTTGATAGACGACCCAGACCTTCCCATTGTAGAAATAGCAAAACATATAAAAGGTCCCGATTTTCCTACGGGCGCAATTATTTTGGGAAAGGGCGGCGTAAAAGATTATATGGAAACCGGCAGAGGCTCTATTAAAATGAGAGCCAAAGCCGAAATTGAAGAAGCTAAAAACGGGCGCGAGACTATAATCGTCAACGAAATCCCCTATCAAGTCAATAAGGCAAACCTTATAATTTCTATAGCCGAACTTGTAAAAGACAAAAAAATAGACGGCATTTCAGATATTAGAGACGAAAGCGACCGCGACGGCATAAGAATCGTCATAGAAATTAAAAGAGACGCAAACGCGCAAGTTGTGTTAAACCAGCTTTACAAACATACGGCTTTGCAGTCTTCTTTCGGCGTTATTATGCTTGCGCTTGTAAATAACCGTCCGAAAGTGATGAATATAAAAGAAGTTTTAACGCACCATATAGAACACAGAAAAATCGTCGTTACAAGACGCGCAAAATTTGATTTGCAAAAAGCCGAAAGCCGCGCGCATATTTTGGAAGGGTTAAAAATCGCCGTTGACAATATTGACGCCGTCGTAAAAATTATCAGAAACGCGCAAGATAAAGACGACGCTCGCCAACAGCTGATGACAAAATTCAAACTTTCAAAAATTCAAAGCGAAGCGATTTTAGAAATGCGCCTTCATCAGCTTACGGGGCTTGAAAGGCGGGAGATAGACGAAGAATATCTTGAAATTATAAAAACGATAGAGCGGCTGCGGTCGCTTTTGGCTGACCCGAAAAAAGTTTTGGCTTTAATCAAAGACGAAATTACCGAAATTAAAAAAGATTACGGCGACGCAAGAAGAACGAAAATTCAAGCCGCAGAAGCCGATTTCAACATTGAAGATTTAATACAGGAAGAAGACGTCGCGGTGACGATGTCGCACGCGGGCTACATCAAACGCATACCGCTTGACACTTACAAAGCGCAAAACAGAGGCGGGCGCGGCATAACGGGTATGACGACAAAAGAAGAAGATTTTGTTGAAAATCTTTTCATCACAAGTTCGC
>JAISLV010000088.1 GCA_031277075.1 Endomicrobium sp.
CTTTAAGCGAAAAGAAACCTTATATGCCCCAATGGGCTAAAAACAAAGCGGACGAACACGCGGCAAATTTCCTTTTTAACAGAACTAAGCAAATAGAATACTTGTCTGAAATTTTGAACAAGCCGCCTTTAGTGATTTCAATGTACGACGCCGAGCTTTTCGGTCATTGGTGGTTTGAAGGTCCCCAGTTCATAAATTATTTGTTTAGAAAAATACATTGCGATCAAAACGCTGTAAAACCGATAACGCCAGTAGAATATTTAAACAAATTTCCGATAAATCAAATAATAACGCCTGCGGCTTCTTCTTGGGGCGACAAAGGCTATTACGAAGTTTGGCTTAACGCCTCAAACGATTATATCTACAGGCATTTGCATAAAGCCGCCGAACGCATGGTAGAGCTTGTGCAGCAGTTTCCAGACGCCGAAGGGATTTTAGAGAGAGCTTTAAACCAATGCGCTAGAGAATTGCTGCTTGCACAGTCTTCCGATTGGGCTTTTATAATGACTACTGGAACAATGGTTGAATACGCGGAAAAAAGAACTAAAGAACATCTTACGAACTTTATGAATCTGCACGGGCGTATAATTTCAAATTCGCTGGACGAAAACTATATTAAAGAGCTTGAAGCCAAAAACAATATCTTCCCGTCGCTAGATTACAGGGTATATAAATGAACGACGTTTTATTATCGGTTTCCGTAGTTTTGTTTTTATTGCTTATTGTATGGACGTTTCGCATTCGCAGAAAACTAAAAGAAACCGAGGAAGATTACGCAAAAGAAACGGAACTGCTTAAAACTAAACTCAGCGAAAATTCTGTTGACGCCGATAATCTTATGAATATGCTCACAGGCTTGCACGAGTTTGGAATGAGCGTGTCAGGTATAGGAACGCAAAAAGAGCTTGCCGAAAGCGTCGTCAATATCGCTTGCAAATTAACGTCTGCGCAAGCCGGCTCTTTAATGTTTATAGATAAAGACATAAACGACCTTTATATATTGGCTGCTAAAGGTTTGCCCGAAGATGTAGTTAAAGTTGTGAGAATAAAACTCGGCGAAAATATTTCAGGCAAGGTCGCTCAAACTGGCAAGCCCATTTTTGTAGAAGATATTGAAGCTGATATAAGATTTTTAAGACCGAACTCAAACGAAAGATACGAAACTAAATCGTTTGTGTCCGTTCCGTTGAGGGGAAGAAATAAAATCATAGGCGTATTAAACATTAACGCCGCAAGAGAAATAAAAAGTTTTGACGACAGGGACATAAGGCTGCTTACGATTTTAGCCGACCAATCCGCTATGCTTTTTGACAATTTGGAGCTTTACAAAGGCATACAGGGCTTTTATTTTGAAATGATAAATACGCTTGCAAGAATGATAGACGCAAAGGATTCCTATACGCACGACCACGCCGACAGAGCGTATAAATACGCTATACGTATAGCGCAAAATATGAAGCTGCCCGAAGCCATAATGACGCATATCGGATACGCCGCTTTAATGCACGACATAGGCAAGATAGGCATAGAAGAAACTATTTTAAAAAAACAGGGGAAATTGACGCCTGAAGAAACGGTTATTATCAAACAGCATCCGCAGATAGGAAATAAAATAATCGCCCCTGTAACTTTTTTAGCTCCTATTGCCCCGATGGTTTTATATCATCAAGAATGGTATAACGGCAACGGTTACCCCGAAGGTTTGGCGGGCGAAGAAATACCGCTTGGAGCAAGAATAGTGGCCGTAATAGATTCCTACGACGCAATGACTTCAGACAGACCTTACAGAAAATCTTTGTCCCAAGAATATGCGATAGACGAACTTAAAAGAGGCGCAGGCACGCAGTTTGACCCAAATATCGTCAATATCTTTATAGACATATTGCAAAACGAGAAAAAAGCTCAATCCCAAAATCAAAACTCAAACTTGAATTAACGTCAATTAAGATAACCTTGCGCGACGGCTCTTTTTGAGCTTGCCGCGCGTTTTTATTTGTACTTTTAATTCTATTACCTGCCGTTATCCGTCATCGTCCGTCGTCACTCTGAACTAGTTTCAGATGGTGTCGTTAACTTTTTTCGTACGATATACTGAAACAACTTAAGCATGACAAACCTTAAATTTTTGTTAGGTAAATTTATATTTTCCATTAACCGTCCTGCCGCCAATTCAACTTTATTATTAATTCTTTTAACACTGAAACTTATCCTCTCTTCCCACAACCACGCCATCTCATCCACAAAGAAAAAAGAATAAAAAAAGAAACAACGACACGGCACGCTGCAACATCTTTTAATTTTCTAAAAACTTGACGGATTAACTTCTTATTTCAGCTTTGCTTTACTAGTAACTCCAAGCGCTATATCAGCAATTTGAACTTGGGAAGCGACGAAGACAGGAGCAAAAAATGCCTAGAACCTGACTTTCCCGCTTTGGTGACCACTCAAGTTACAACATTTTTACAAGCTTTTGCGTTTCAATATCAATCGCTGGTTTAGCTATATACTCTTGCCCCGCAATTTCTATGATTGCTGTTCGTAAAACCTCTAATCTACGAACAAATCTCTTTATGCTTATGTTTGTTCTTTCTTGTATGTATCTGCAAAT
>JAISLV010000210.1 GCA_031277075.1 Endomicrobium sp.
CTTCCGATCTAGATTTGATTACGGCAAAAATTTTATACTCTTCAATTTTTGCAGGCGATAGGCAGGATAGAACAGCTTTGACAAAAGCTCCCGCAGTATCGGGGCTTATAAGTAAAAAACAGCTTCCTAGTTTGCAAGCGGATTTTGCGCAAAAACCCTTTTTAGAAGTCCGCAATGCGTTGTGGGAATTTTTAGGCGGGGAGTTTAGGCTGTTGTTGCTGTTTTTATTAATTATGGCGGCGTTTCCCAGAGGGACGCCTTTAACAAAAAGAACCAAAATAAAAATATGAGTTTGCAAATGCGTATTTGCGCCGAAAGCGCAAATACGCATTTTCTGCTTTAAAAACAGACTGCAAACGGGAGAAAACAATGAAATTCTTTGGCAAAGAAGCTAAACGAATGATTCAAAAATTAAGAGCGGCGGTTTTTGTTTTCAAAGACTGGCTGTTAGAGTTAAACGCCGTAAAAATAACGGCGTTAATTACGCTCAATTGTTTTCTTCTTACGGGCGTCTACGGGCAGGCGGCAGCGGCAATATCTGAAAACATACGCGCAACAGAGGCGTTCAATCAGATTTTTGACGAATTCAATCTGCCGTATTCGCAAGGCAAAATAACGTCGGCTTTTTACGGCGCAAGCGATACCGTAGTAATAAGCGTGCAAGACCTGCATTCTCACGCCGAAGTTCAAAAAAACATAAGCAAAATAATAGAAGCCTTTGATAAAGAGTTTGGCGTAAAGAACGTCTACCTTGAAGGCGCTTACGGCGATGTGGACACTTCTTGGCTTTTATCGGTTAAAGATAAAACTTTAAGAGAAAAAGTTTTAGGGGAAATGCTTTTAAGCGGGCGTCTTACTGGGGCGGAGTATTATTCCGCTTTGAGCGGCAGAACGGATATTATAAAAGGTTTAGAAAACCGAGAAGAATATTTTGCAAATTTGCAGAGATTTGGGCAAATACTTGAAATGCAGCCTGAAACTAAAATGGCTTTAGACGCTATGAGCGAAGAAATCGCGTCTTTAAAATCTTTATACTATGACAGAGACCAAAAGAAACTCGACGAATTGTCTAAACAATACATAGACGGAAACATTAACGTAAAAAAATATTTTACGCTTTTGTATAAACATACCGATAAGCTCGGCTTAGATGTGTATAAGTATGAAAATATTAATACTTATAAAGAACTTTTAAGCTGGGAAAAAGAGCTTAATTATAAAAGGGTTACCGCAGAATTAAGCGCGTTTATGGCAAGAATCAAGGAAATTCTGCCGTATTCGGCGTATAAACTGCTTCTTAGCAAAACAAACAATTTATCAGATACGGACGCGCTTTACGTTTCTCTTGTAAAAATAGCTAAAGAATATAATCTCAATTTAAAGTTAGATTATCCCCAGCTTGCGAAGTTTTTGTCATACATAGAATTAAGCCAAAAAATTAATCCGCTTGAACTTATAAAAGAAGAGCAAAAACTTTTAGACGAAATAAACGAAAAGTTTTCTCAAAACGACAGCCAAAGAGAAGTGGTGTTTTTAGCGGGCTTTGTAAAGTATCTTAAAGATTTTCTCTCAAGCAAAATAACCGCAGACGATTACGCCTATTATGAAATTAATAAAGACGAGTTTGACGCTTTATGGGTGAAATATATAGACAGAAACACCGTGTCTTTGATTGAAAGCAACAAAGAGACGGCGGATAATTTTTATAGGGTGAACTTAGACAGAAACAAATACTTTTTTGACAATATAAACGGCATAAAAGAAGCGCGAAAACTTGATATAGACGCAAACGGAAACGACGCTTCGGCAAAAGTAATAAATAGTCTGCGCAAAGCTAAAAACATATATATTATAGTTACCGGCGGTTTTCATACGGAAGCCGTTTCTAATTATCTTTCCGAACGCAATATATCAAATATAGTTATAACGCCAAACGTTTCTGGCGGCGTGCAGTTTGCCGAAGAAAAATACTATCAGATAGCTAAAGAGCAAAGCAAAATTCTATTTCAGGCTTTGGCGACTTTGAACGCTTCCCAGCAGCCGCAGGCTGAAAAGCTCGGCGTTATGGCAGCCGCGCTGTTAAACGCTTTGGGGCAAAACAGACAGCAAGTTGAAAGACAATTGCAAGACATAATAAACGGCGACAAGCAATTTGAAGGCATAACTTTTGAGGTCGCGGCGGCAGAAAACGGAACGATGTTTTTATCTTTTGCCAAAGACGGCAAAAGAACGCGGCTGACATATAATGCAAACACTAAAGACGCCTCGTTTTCAACCGCTGAACAAGACGCGATAGACGGGCGTCAAATGTCGGTTTCAAGCAGAAAACAGGTGATGGCTGTTTCGGGCGTAATGTCTTTAATAGCGGTAGGAGCTACGGTCGCGCTTGCTTCTCTTTTTATGTGGCCTGCGGCTATTGCAACGCTCGCGCTGGCTTTTCTTTCTTCAAGCTCGTTTCTTTTTGCGCAAAGCGAAAAAGCAAAAATAAACAAAATTTTAAAAGAGAAAATGGCCGATTCGCAAACGGCAAACGCGGATGAAAATATTAAAGGAAAAATACTAGACGCTCTTTCGCCTAAAACCAGACAACAGCTGGCGGGCGTAGATATAGTTTTATCCGACAAAACAGAGGCTTTAGAGTTTGGCGAGGGGAAAATTCACATAAATCCGTCCGTATTAAGCAGGCTGCTTTCAAACGAAGTTTTGCTTGAAACTTTTATAAGGCATGAACTGAGGCATAAAAAACTTGCCGAATCGGCAAATATCTTCGCAAGGTTTGCCCACAGCATTGTTTGGCTTGAAGAATTTGTAGTTTCTTTTGCGGATTTGTTTGATTATATATCTTTAAAAGTTTCCTCAGCTTCAAGCGATAATATCAGCGCGGCTCAAAAAGCGATAGACAAAATTTGGCAGGCGGACGGAAAATTCGCTTTTACGGCAATAAGCAAAGAAGATTTGGTAAGCGAAATAGCAAAACTGCCTTTGAGCGATATAAAAGAATTTGAAGAAGCGGCTGATATTTTGGGCGCGGATTTCGTAAGATATTTTATGAACAGGCAGTATACATTGTATGGCGGACGCGTCGGTTTGAGAGCTATGTATGGACAGCAAACCATAAGACAGGCGATAACCGCCGCCAATTTATTTAACGGCGATATAAGAGAACTTGCCACAGGCGCGGGAAAAACAGACGCTTTTATGCTTGCTTTTATGAAATCTTTGGCAAACGGCGAAAGCGTATTGTTTTTAACAAATACGGCAGATTTAGCCGAACGCGATATAAAGGGCGATTTCGCGGCAATTTACGGCGACGAACAGGCTATGAAAGATTTGGGCGTTTTAAAGGAAGGCGAACCTTTAAAATTTGCTTTTGTCCACGAGTCCGACGCCGATAAAACCGTAGTTTATACTTGGGAAAACGGCAAAATTAAAGAAACAAAGACCGATAAACTTGCGATTTATCAAGACAAATCTATAAGAGCCATAGCGGGTTCGTCTATGGCGGCTTTTTCTTGGGATAGACAAGACGATATTTGGGCTGAAGACGCAAAAAAAGGCATAACCTCAAGAAATTGGTCTTTATATATGGACGAAGCTCATCGTATTTTGGTGCAGGAAGGCAATAATCTTTTTGTAAAATCCGTAGGCGAAAGAAAGGACGCGCAGGATAAAGCCGAACTTCAAAAAATAGCTTACGATATTGTGGCAAGCCATACAAAAGGCTACGGCTATAGAGTGTCGGGCGAGAAAATAAGCATAATAAATACCGATTTGGAAAAAGAATTTAGAGAAAAAATAAAAAATTTGGAATTTGAAAATATAAATAAAGGCGATATAACGAGAGAAGATATAAATCAGTACTTGTCAAACGCGATAAGAGCCAGAGACATATTTAGATTAGACAAAGATTACGCCCTTGAAATAATAAAAGAAAAACAGGCGGACGGCTCTGAAAAAGAAAAGGTAAAAGTTACGGTTCTTGACTCTAATACCAATGAAAAGAAAGGAAGCGTTACTTACAGCAATAATTTACATTACGCTTTAGAGCTTGCCGCGCTTGAAGAAGTCAACAGAAACCCGGCTTTAGAGAATTTTAGAGACAAAGAATTTGTATCTACAAGAGAAACTATGCAAAGCACGTCTATGCCTGTTTCTGCTTTTCTTTTTGACGGGCATATAACAAAATACGGAGCGGCTACGGGAACCATAGACAGAGCCGCCGTAGAAACGCTTTACGGAAAAGAAGTAAAAGCGTTTGAAGAAGTTCAAAAAGGCGCAGACCCGGCGCAGGCGGGAATGTTTATAGCGCAAGATAACGAAGCTCAACGCAAAAAAGCCTTAAGCATATTAGATAAAATTACAGGAAGAGATAAACTGCCTGCGGAAGGCAAAGAAAATTCAGGTTCTCTTACGCTTACGCTTTTAAGAGCTAGCGGCAATAGAATAGACGCTTTTGAAAGAGATTTAAAGGATGCAGGATACGAAGTTTTCCGCATAGACAATGAAAACAGTTTGCCTGCCGTCAACGGCGTACAATATCCCACCATAAACGCTGCTATAACCGCAATAGCCGCAAACGCGACTAAAAAAACCGTAGTTTTGGGAACTAATTTAATAGCTACAGGCATAGACGTAAGACCTACGGGAAACATTACAAAGATGGCGGCTATCGACACCGTATTTGATAAAAACCACGACGTAGCAAAACAGTTTGCCGATAGAACCGGACGCAGCGGAACTTTGGGCGTAGCCGTAAGCGTTTTGAGCCTTGAAGATATAGTCGACGAAGATATGACAA
>JAISLV010000117.1 GCA_031277075.1 Endomicrobium sp.
ACAACAAAACTAAATAATTTCATTTTAACTCCAATATCAGATATAGAAGATTTTATGCGCCCAAAGCGCAAGTAAAAACGAAAAACGCCGTCTTTATGCGTCCGCGCATTTGCGCAACCCGCTAGGCGCGTCTCTAAAAACCCTAACGCCCGTCTTTGCCTTACGCCTTTAGACATTGTCTCTGAGGCATTTGGGCATCAGAAAATTTGTCCGTCCTTGCTCTTATTACGCCCTTTATTTTCTTCTTTGCCCTGCCGCAAAATTTGCGGCAATTACAAACATTATAAGTTTTTAGAGACACCCCTATAGTATTTTTCAAAAAACTCTTTCTTGGCTTCTAAAAACCTGTCATTTTCAATGGCTTTTCTGATTTTTTCCATTAAGTCTACCATAAAATAAATATTATGTAAAGACAACAGATTCAGGTATAAACTCTCTTGCGCCCTCACCAAATGATTTAAATACGCTTTGGTATAACCCCTGCACGCGGGGCAAGAGCATTCTGGGTCTAAAGGCGTAAAATCTTGTCTGAACTGCGCGTTTCTTATGTTAATTTTACCGCAGCTTGTAAAAACCTGTCCATTGCGCCCGTTTCTTGTAGGAATTACGCAGTCAAACATATCTATGCCCCGCCCGACGCATTCCCACAAATCTTCAGGCATTCCAACGCCCATCAAATATCTCGCCTGATTTTCGGGCAGCAAAGGAACGATATTGTCTAAAATTCTATGCATATCTTCTTTAGGCTCGCCTACGGATAAACCGCCTATCGCATAACCCGTAAAGCCGATTTTTACCGTTTCAAGCGCGCTGTATTTTCTCAAATCGTCGTAGACGGAACCTTGAATTATTCCAAAGAGCGACTGCGTTTTATAAGCGTCGTCTGTATAAAATTCTTCTTTGCATCTTTTTGCCCATTTTAAGCTGAGGTCTACGGAATTTGCCGCGTATTGCCGCGTCGCAGGGTAAGGAACGCATTCGTCAAAACACATAATAATATCGGCGCCTATATCTTTTTGAACCCGCATTGATTTTTCAGGCGTAAAGAAATGCGCAGAGCCGTCTATATGCGACCGAAATTCCGCGCCGTCTTCTTTAATTTTCCTTATTTCGTTCAAACTGAAAATTTGAAACCCGCCCGAATCGGTAAGCATGGGCTTATTCCACGAATTAAACTGCTGAATGCCGCCCGCTTTTTTGATAATTTCAGTTCCCGGACGGAGATAAAGGTGATAGGAATTTGCCAAAATTATCTGCGCGCCGCAATTTTGCAAATCTTCGTTAGGCACGCCCTTAACTGTTCCGTGCGTTCCCACAGGCATAAAAACTGGCGTATCTATAACGCCGCGCGCGGTATAAACTTTCCCGAGCCTTGCGGCGCTTTGCGAAGATTTCCTTAATAATTTATACGACCCGCATTCCATTGTTTCATCCATATTCATATTGAAGAGTTTAAAAACCGATATTGCCGGTAATTGCCGCAAATTTTGCGAGCTGCGTAAAAAAATAAATGCGCCCTAAGGGAGAGCAAATACAGAGGAGTTTTCTAATAAAATAATGCCGCAAAAAGATATTGCCTAAAAAGCAAAACGCAGCAGCGGCGAACGTTAAGACTTTTAGAAACGCCCTATAAATAAAAGACAGAGCCGGCAATATTTCGCAGGCTCTGTTCTTTTATTTTATTTAAAATCAATCATTAGATTCTATATTCTCAATAACTGTGGCGGGACTGTCTGACTTCCAAGTCAAAGTAATCTGTATTCCTTCAGCTCTTGTTCCCGTTTCCCCTGTGGTTTCAACGCTAAAATTATTTTCATCCGTCATAGTATATTGGAATAATCTAAAATACCTATTTCTTCTTGAGTCAAGCCCAAGTTCAGCGACTGTTGTAGTAGCCGCATTAACTCCGCTTCCAACAAACCAAGTCTGAGACCTAGCTCTATGAATTTCTTGCGCGGCGGCTATTTCATTAACTAAAGCTCTTCCTTCAACTGCTACAGAACGCTGTACATGCCCTCTGTAAATTGGCACGGATATTATTGACAATAATCCGACTATAACTATAACTATAATCAATTCAACAAGGCTGAAACCTTTGTCTCTCTTCATAAACGCCTCCGATTTACTTTATAGTAAATTCGTCTTTTTTCAAAACATTTCCCGCGGCGTCAACTACGGCTACAGACAGAGATCCTTCAAGTCCGGGATAAACCGTTTTGCTGCTCCACGTTCTAAAAGACGGGGTTTTTACGTTAAGAGAAATTTCGCCTATAACGGCGTCGCCATGATACCAGATGTGTTTTACGGCTTCTTCGTTTTGCGCTCCCGTTATTTTTGTCCAATAATAAATTTTCGGCACGTCTTTTGAAAATTCCGTCGCTGCTCCATCGGGCTGTTTATCTGAAATCCCCGTGCATATTGCAGATTCGGCAACAATAAGAGAACTTTCGGCAGACGCAGGTTCCGCAGGCGCTTCTTGAGCAAAAACAACTCCGGCCGACAAACACAACAAAGCAAAAGACAATAACATTGAAAATTTTTTCATTTAACTTCCTCCCTTTATTAACAACCGCCCGTTAAGAGCTAAAAATTTTAGAATTCAGCGCGCTAGACGTAAATTTCTACTTACCGACGGACGACACGTCTATTTTTTCAACGGCTTCGCCGCCCGTTTGAACGTCTGTTCCCGTAAGAGAATAATACGACACTTTAGGAATAAGAGTTCCGTCTTTTGCAAAAACATAGACTTTTGAAAGATACGCTTTCACGCCGCCTATATCGGTCTGCGCCTTTGCGGAACCGTCTTCAATAAACACCTTAATGTTTTTACTTTTGACGGCGTTTAAAACCAAGTTAAAAGAGCCGTCTTCGTTTTGAGAAATTTTATACCCGTAAGCTCTCTTTTCAAAAGCCGAAATTTCTTCGCGTTCGCCGTCCTGCGCAAGCATTATCCAATAAGCGTCTAAAGGGTTTGACTTGTCTATAGCTCCAGAGGAATCTATATTGACGTCGTATTGAACTATATTTGCATTCTTATTCCTCTCTATCTTAAAAAGACTTTTTTTCTCTTGCCCGTAAGAAATAGAACAAAAACAAAACGACATAATAAACAAAAATATTATTTTTTTCATAATGAAATAGATTTTACCTTTTTATTATCGCAAATACAACAAAAAACTATAGAAAAGAAATTTGTCCGCAGATTATCTTATTTTGTAGAGTTTGTGGAGCTGAATCATCAAATGGACGTTTGGAAGCCGCTCTGAAGCCGATTTGTAAAATGAATGCAAAACAGGCGGCAACGGTCTGTTTTTATCAATTGACGGCTGTAAAATAAGACAAACGTTTTTTGAAACGGAACTTATTATTTGAACGCTTTTTGCAATTTCGCGGGCGCTCGTTTTATTCGTAATTACGCATTTCACAAAAACTTTGCCCAAAACTTTATTTTCGGCGATTTTTAAAAATTCCAAATGATCTTTCCAAAAACTTTTGCCGCATTCCGAAGGAAACTTAAAATCCATAGAAACAATATCGCAATATTTTATAATCGTTTTTAAATTTTCAGACAGAGTTCCGTTAGTTTCAAGGTAAATTTCAAAGCCCGCTTTTTTTAGTTTCGGCAATAAATCTTTTAAAAAGTCAACATAGAGCAAAGGTTCGCCGCCTGTTAGCGAAACGGAACGCGCAATGAAAATCTCGGAGTTTTGACGCGATGATTTTACGGCGTTGTTTTGACAAGCGGCAATTAGTTTTATAAGTTTGTCGGAAGTATAATATTTCGCTTCTTTTGAAACTTTAACGGAATACGCCGTATCGCAATAACCGCATTGTAAATTACAGCCCGCAAACCTCACAAAAACTTGCGCCATACCGGTATATAAACCTTCGCCTTGATATGAAAAAAAAACTTCGTAAACAGGAGCTTTTAACGGCAAACGGGCTATTTTGCCGCCGCTTTGTTTATTCCTTAAAAAATGCGGTTTTTTAGACGCCGCGGATTGAGATTTGCCGTCAATAACCAAGCGTCGCTTTTTTGCGGCTGCGCGGCTGCGCGCGGCGTTATGTTCAGAAACGGGATTCATATTTTCGCTCTTTGTTTTAACTTATTGCGGGGTCTTTGCGCCCTGCTTGCGCAAAACCTTTCGCTCTCAGTTTGCATGAATCGCATTTGCCGCACGGTTTTTTAAGCCCATTATAACAAGACCAAGAGTATTGATAAGGGACTTTTATTTTCGTTCCAAGTTTTATTATTTGAGCTTTTGTCAAATGCAAAAGCGGAGCTAAAACTTTAATGTTTAGACCAAGAGATTTTAATAAACCGTTATAAGCGTCTATAAATTGCGGGCGGCAGTCAGGGTAGCCGGAATAGTCAAGAGCGTTAGCTCCGATAAAAATGTTTTTAGCATTTTGCGATTGCGCAAAAGAAAGCGCGTAAGATAAAAACAGCGTGTTGCGACCCGGCACATATGTTGAAGGAATTTTTTTTGCGATAACTTTATTTTCGGGGACTTTTATTTTTTTATTCGTAAGCGAGTCTTTTGACCATGGAAGAGGCATCTTAAC
>JAISLV010000132.1 GCA_031277075.1 Endomicrobium sp.
TTCATTTCGCCTTCGGAAATAAAAGGTTTTGTTACGACGCCTATGGTAAGTATTCCTTCTTCTTTTGCGATTTTGGCTATTACGGGCGCGCTGCCCGTGCCTGTTCCGCCGCCCATGCCAGCCGTGACAAAAACCATATCCGAACCTTTTATCGTGCCGCGCAAAATATCCGAGCTTTCCTCGGCGGCTTTCTGCCCTTTTACGGGGTCGCCTCCGACGCCAAGCCCTTTTGTAAGTTTTTCGCCTATTTGAACTTTTACGGGCGCGGAAGAATCTCTTAAAGCCTGTAAATCGGTGTTGACGGCGACAAAATCAACGCCGAAAAGATTTGCGGCTACCATTTTATTGACGGCGTTTGACCCGCCGCCGCCGATACCGACGACTTTAATTATCGCGGCGGGACGAGAAACGCTTAGATTGTTTTGAGGATATAAAACTTCCATATTAGAACTCGTTTAACCATTTAAAGATTTTTGAAAAAAAGCCTGACCCCGAAGAAGACGGCGAATACGCATTATACGAAGTTGAAAGCGTGGACGCCACAGCTCCTATCGCCGTAGTATACGCAGGGTCGTCCACAATTTCCGAAGGACCTACGACTTTGTCGGGGTTTGGCATTCCCACTCTCACCGAACAGCCGAAATATTTTTCAAACGCTTCATGTATTCCTTCAAGTTTGACGCCGCCGCCCGTAAGAATAACTCCGCCCGAAAGAAATTGTTTGCCCGTAGGACTTCTTTTCATGGTTTCTTCTATTACGAATAAAATCTGCTCAATTCTTGGCTGAATTATTTCTAAAAGTTTTGCCCTATCGTATTTTCTTGCGCTTCTTCCGTCTGCGCCGCGATATTCAAACTCGCCGTTTTTAAATTCTTTGCTTGCAAAAGCCGCGCCGTAAAGCTCTTTAACTTCTTTCGCTACTGCAGACGACGCGCGCAGTTTGTGCATTATGTCTCTTGTAATATAGTCCGACCCGACCTGAATTTCGTTTGTGTGCCTTATAATTCCGTCGGCGTAATGGACAAGCCCTGTGGTAAGACCGCCGAAATCCACAACTAAACAACCCAGCTCTTTTTCTTCTTTTGTGACTAAAAGCTCGCTTTCGGCAAGATAGCCGTAGACTTTGTCGTCGCAGCGTATGCCCGCGTGTTCCATAGCTTTTGAAATATTTGCGATATTGCTTGCCGAAGCCACTAAAGCGTGAACGTCCACTTCAATAAAAGTGCCTTCCATACCGATAGGATTTTGTATGCCTTTTTGCTGGTTTAAAATAAATTCGCGGGGAGCTATTTGCAAAATGACATGGTCTGAATCAAGTTTTATGATTTTTTTTGCGCTGTCTAAAGCGTTTGCGACGGTTTCTTCCGTAATTTCTCTGTTTGCGTGGTTGATATTTGCGACGCCCTTTGAGTCGCGCGCTTCTATAAAAGCTCCTCTCAAAGCCGCCACAACATATGACGCCTGCGCGCCCGCCGCTTTTTCAGCGTCCTCAAAAGCTCTTTCTATAGCTCTTGACGCCTCTTGTATGTTTATTACCGCGCCGGCTTTAATGCCGTCGCCGCAGCTAATTGACGACGCGCCTAAAATTTTTACAAGACGGGCGTCTTCGTCCCGCGCTCCGGCAACGCAGCATACCTGATTGCTTCCTATGTCAAGCCCTGCGATAAGAATCTGTTTTGCCATTGTTTATCCTTTGTCGTCGCGCGTCTTGCAAAAACCCTAATGCCTATTAGGTGTCTCTAAAACCCATAACGCCAGTCCTTGCCTTGCGCCTTGAGACATTGTCTCTGCGGATTGCCGCGTCAGAAACTTTGTCCGTCCTTGCTCTTATGACGCGGCTTGCATTTTCTTCTTTGAACTGCCGCAAAAGACGCGGCAATTGTAAGCGTTATAGGTTTTTAGAGACGCGCTGTTTCTTCTTTAGGTTTTACTACGGCTCTGCCTGAGCCGTAAAAAGTCATATCTATATACTCAATTTGTTTATGTTTGGCTTTTGCGTCAATGTAAATTTTGCCGAATTTATCAAACTTACGCGCAAGCTGCTGCTCGCGGGTATCGCCCCAAAAAACATCCGTTTCGTCGCGCAGCTTAAAAACTATCGCGCCCGCAAGACCGTATTTTATTTCGGCGATATTTCCTATAAAATCTTTACAAATGGGTTTAAATATTTTGATAAATTTTAAAAGGTCGGCTCTTTCCTGCGCCGTTTTACAAATTATTTCAGGAACCTGCATTGAATACATATACCCGCGCAGAGGAAAAATCTTATCCTCAAAATCTATGCCGCAAAGTTCTTTCCCGTTAAGAACAAACGCTTCGGGCGTTCTTTCGTAAAGTTTTACGGTAATTTTTTGCCAGCCACGTTTTACGCTGATTTCTTTCAGTTCAGGCTTTAAATCTTTTATTATTTTTTCCGCGCCGCTTAAATCTGATTTTAAAATATTATCGCCGATTTTAAAAGTCAAAAGCTCTTTGATTTCGGCTTTGGAAAGGTTTTTATTGCCGGATATTTCAATGTCCTTTATTACAAAAACGTCTGAAGACGCAGCCGCTCCTGCGAGTTTATTTGCCCCCAAGTAAATAAAAAAAAGCGCGGTAAAAAAAAGCAAAAGCCGTATAAAAGCCTTTGAAATTCTTCCGCCCCTTTTACGCGGATAAGAATGCGCGGGCGTTATGTCTGCCATTTTTCGATAACAGCGTTTTTTTTTTATCATATTTTTAAAAGAAAATTACAATAGAATTTTTCTCAAAAAAGCAATATTTTTAGGCAATAAACAATACAAAGGCAAAATTGATACCGCAACGCTTCCGTCTACGCTCCTTTGAATAAATGGGCGGCGGACTTGTCCAACGGCATAGACGTTTTTAAAGACGGTTCAAATTGTCAACTGTCAAACGCCGTTTTTAATATTTCTAAAACAAGTTCTTCAAAGCTCAGTCCTGCGGCTTTTGCCGCGTCGGGCAGAAGAGACGTTTCGGTCATACCCGGTATCGTATTGTTTTCCAAAATCCAAATTTTGCCGTCTTTGCCGATAATCATATCTACCCTGCAAACGGCTCGGCAATTGAAAGTTTTAAAAATTTTTACGGCGGCGGATTGAGCTTCTTTATAAATTCCGCCGTCTATGCGCGCTGGGATTATATGCCTAGAACCGCCTATTTGATATTTTGATTTAAAATCGTAAAATTTCCCTTTCGGGACTATTTCTACCACAGGCAAAGCCGTTGCGTTTAAAACGCCTGCGGTAATTTCTTTGCCTTTGATAAATTGTTCTACTATAATTTCGCCGTCATATTTAAACGCTTCTTTTACGGCTTTGGCAAAATCTTTTTTAGACTTAACTATAGACACGCCTATAGCCGACCCTTGTCTTGAAGGTTTTACGACGACGGGATAGTTTATCTTTTCGGGGAACGGCTCAAGTTTTCTTAAAACAAACCAGTCGGGCGTTAAAAGTCCCGCGCTTTTGAACAAAATTTTTGAAATATTTTTATCCATAGACGCCGCGCTTGCCAAAACGCCGCTGCCCGCGTAAGGAATACAGAGCGTTTCAAGCAAACCCTGAACGGTTCCGTCTTCGCCGCATTTGCCGTGCAGGACTATAAAAGCCGCGTCTATTTTTTCTCTTTTAATCGTTTGAGCGGCGTTTTTGTCAAAATCTATGCCGCAAGCGTTAATGCGCAAACTTTTTAAAGCCTTTAAAACCGCCGCGCCCGATTTAAGAGAAATTTCTCTTTCGCTGGACGTTCCGCCGTATAAAACGCCTATTTTTTTGTTTTTAAATTTTTCTATATTCATTATTTGACTATTTTTATTTCCGTATCCAACTCTATGTTAAATTTTTCTTTTACCGTTTTTTTTGCAAGCGAAATAAGCTCTAAAACGTCTTTTGATTTTGCTCCGCCGTTATTTATGATGAAATTCGCGTGCGTTTCCGAAATTTTTGCGCCGCCGATAATTCTGCCTTTTAAACAGGCTTCGTCTATAAGTCTGCCCGCGCTAAAACCTGCGGGATTTTTAAAAATACAGCCCGCGCTTGGAACGTTTAAAGGCTGATTTTGAGCGCGTTTTTTTACGCTTTCTAAAATCTCTTTAAGAATATCATTTCTATATTCTTTTTTCAATAAAAAATTGACTTTAGTTATCGCGCAGTTTTCAAGCCCGCTTTTTCTGTAAGAAAAAGGCAGCTCGTCTCTTTTTAATATTTTTTTTACAAAATCGTCAAATTTTATTATTTCAACGCTTTTTACCGCGCTAATTATACAATCGTCTTTTTTGTCGGCGTTTTTGCCCGCGTTTCCAAAAACCGCGCCGCCTACTGTTCCGGGAATGCCTGAAACGCATTCTAAACCTGAAAGGCGATTTTTTGCAGAAGCCTTTAAAATTGCTGGGAGAGACGCCGCAGAACCGCTAAAAATTTCTTCGCCTTTAATCTCAAAATTTTTAAAAACGCCCGAAAGTTTTACTATTGCGCCGCGATACCCTGCGTCGTCAAATAAAACGTTCGTTCCGCCGCCCAAAATAAAATATTTCACGCCGTTTTCAGCGGCGATTTTCAAAAATTCTATCAGAGCGTTTTCATCGGGGATTTCTATAAAAAAATCGGCAAGACCGCCTATTTTAAACGAAGAATGCGCCGATAGCGGCTCGTTTTGCAATATTTTACATCCTAAAGACGGCAAATTATCAAACATTTCCGTATTATACCATTTTTCATAATAAGTATGGTCTAAGAACCTTTTCTTTCGCGCGTTTTTACTCAAAGCAGACAGCAATTTCTTTGCGCCTTGCGCAAGAGAAGTATGGCGATTTGCCGCGTCCTTGCAACAATTATTTTTTACTTTTTGCCTAAATTTGCTATAATTTTACGGTTTCGTTATGGAGAGATGTCCGAGCGGTTTAAGGAGGTAGTCTTGAAAACTACTATAGGGGAAACCCTATCGGGGGTTCGAATCCCTCTCTCTCCGCATATCTTTTTTAATCAGCGTCGGAAATTTTAAGATTTAAAATATTTTAATTATGTTTTTTTAATTCAAAAACCGTCGCCGTTTCCTTTCCCTTTTCCCATTGATAATCCGTATAACCCACATCCTGCATATTGCATATATTACCGCTTACTAAAAGCAATAAGGCAAAAACATAAATTTGCAGGCGGTTTAGTTTTTGGGATCATGTCGTCTTCCTTGACATATTTTGAAGCTGATATACAAAATTAATACAACAATATAAAAGCCAACACAGACGGCAGCTGATAATATACGTCAGCGATAATAGAGAGCTAGCGGGATTGATAGACGAAAACGATAAAGAGGTATGCGGACAAAGGATATGTATGCAAAAACATAGAAAAGGCAACTGCAAAGGGCATCTTCTTTCCGCGCCATTACGGTCGGAAAATTTTGGGAAAATGATTAAATAAAATTTTCTATTTTTTTTAAAAATACGCCGACCAGCGGCTTTTTTACGTAGTTTGTCATATAGGTTTCCACGTAGTTCCACACGGCGTTGTCGTCATATGACGAAAACAAATCAACGTCTTCGCCTCGACAGTTTGAAAGGGTTTTAACCGCGGCTGCAAGAGTTTTATCCGAAGACGAATAATTGTTTTTCAGATAATCTACAAATCCGTAGCCTGATAGTTTTAAAAATCTTAAAGCAAAAGCCGTAAGAACTCTTTTGGGGTTTTCGCATTTAGCCAAAATTTCCCACACCCTTGCGATAAGATAATATTTTTCTTCGTTGGGCGCGTTTGACGGAGCGAATTTATCGGCTATTTCCGCAGCGTATAAAGCGTATAAATTTCTTTTGAAATCCGTTTTAACGCCCGTATTGTTGTTTATGATTTTTGCTCCCGTAATTTTAGGGCGCATAGAAAGATGAGGCTGACAAACCATAAATTCGCTTTCGGTTATAGGTTCGGCGGCAAATGAAAGTTTTGCCTTAATTTTTTTCGCGCCGGGGACTACGGCGTAAATTTTCCCCCACTCGTAAGCGTATAAAGTTACGAGCCTGTCGGCTTCCGCCTGCATTGAAGAATTTAAAACAAGAGCTTTTATTATGTAATACATTTTCTTAATTTAACCAAAAAAAGCGACAAATTGAAACTGCTCAAACCGCCGCTTTCAATAATGCGTATGTCTTCTTATGTTTATTGACAACAAAATTCCGACGGCGCATAAAGACGACGCCATTGAAGAGCCGCCGTAAGAAATTAAAAGCAAAGGCATTCCCGTAACAGGCATTATGCCCATAGCCATACCTATATTTATAAAAGCGTAAAAAGAAAACATCGTCGCAATGCCCAAAGCTATTAAAGAGCCGTATTTGTCTCGGGCGTCTCTTGCTATAGCAAGCGCGCGCCAGATGAACAAAAAATAAAACAGCAAAGTAAGCTGCGATATAAGCCAGCCGCCTTCCTCGCCTATAACCGAAAAGATAAAATCCGTATGCTGCTCGGGCAGAAATCCAAGCTGCGTCTGCGTGCCTTTTTTAAAACCCTTGCCTGTAATGCGCCCAGAACCTACGGCTATTTTTGATTGTATTATATTGTAGCCCGAACCTTTAGGGTCAACTTTAGGGTTTAAAAAAACAACTAGCCTTTTGCGCTGATAATCTTTTAAAGATTTTTCCACAGGGATAGAAGCCGCGCAGCCAAATATTATTGAAACGCATAAGAATATAGGATAAATCACGTGAATGCGCATTCTGAGTTTCCACATAAACCACCACAAAAACATTATAGAGCATATCAAAACCGCAAGCAGATATACGCCCGTAAAATTTTCATTAAAAGATAAAAAGAAGTTCGCGGCAAAAGTTCCGCTTTGCAAAAAGTCCGTCTGCAGCTTTATAAAAGTTGAAAACAGCGGTATTCCGACGGCAAAAGCCGCGAAAACGATTATACATAAAAGATAAAACGTCTCTACGCCTGCGGCAAAAAGCAAAACGACGGTTATGGGAAAATAAGAAAGCGTGGAAGAAAAATCAGGCTGCATCATTATAAGAATAAGGTGTCCCATAAGCAGCGCAAAAGCGACCGCAATAAAGGAAAATTTTTTGGCGTCTTTTGATTTCTTGTCAAGGAAAGAAGCTAAAACTAAAATATACATAAGTTTCGCTATTTCCACAGGCTGAAAAGAAGCGATCCCAAAATCAAACCAGCCCCTTGTGCCTTTTATCGTAACGCCGAAAAACAAAACCGAAGCTAAAAGCAAAAGAGACAAAACGTAGACGACGTTATCAAATTGTTTATAATACTGGTAATTGAAAGCCGTAAAAATAAACATTGCCGCCGCGCCTATTCCGACAGCCAGAAACTGTATGTTTAAATATTTTGCCGCGTTCCCATAATGAAGAGTCGCAGAATATATGCCCAAAAAACCGATTGTAACGAGAACGGCGACCGACGCGAGCAAAACCCAGTCGGTATTTGTTATAAGCCTTTTAAAAAAAACTCTGTATTCAGACATAAAGCCTCTTTGACGACGGGACTTATTTCACCCTACTGTCTCGCCTAACCCCGATGTGATCCCAGCCCATTCATTAACGCCATTGCTTAACTGCGTTTTTTTACCGTTGTTAGTCCATATGCGCCCGTCTTCGCCTTTTCACCCGTCGCCTAGCTGTTTAACCACCGAGCCGCATTTTTTCCGTCGTTCGTCGTTACCATGCCTCTGTCCGTCTTTGCCGTTGCCTAGCTGCCTAACTTCTTAGCCGCCTAGCTGCGTTTTTTGCGCCGTCGACGTGCTTTCTTCTATGTCAAAATAGGCTTCGTATATTTTTCTTGCTATAGGGACGGCGTTTAATCCGCCTCCGCCGCCGTTTTCAACTATTACGGCAATTGCAATTTCTGGTTTATCGGCAGGCGCATATGACACAAACCACGCGTGGTCTTCGCCCTGCGGGTTTTCAGCCGTTCCCGTTTTGCCCGCAACCTTAATTCCTGCCAGCTTGCTTCGTCTTCCCGTGCCTATTTCAACCGTTTCAAGCAAAGCCGCGTGAAGATATTGCCAAGTCGTATCTTTCAAATCTATCATATCGTGAGTTTGCGTTAAATGCTGATAAACAGTTTCGCCTTTTGAGTTGACCGCTTTGTCCACTAAATACGGGCGATAATAAACGCCTTTATTTGCAACGGCGCAAATCATATCCGCCATTTGTAAAGGCGTCACCCAAAGCGCGCCTTGCCCGATAGCTAAAATTACAGTGTCCCCTTGAAGCCACGACATTTTCATTTTCATCTTCTTCCATTCAGGGTTTGGAACAAAACCTCGTTTCTCATTTGGCAAATCTATTCCTGTTTTCTGCCCAAGATAAAACTCTTTTGCGTATTTTTCTATATTTTTCACTCCAAGCTGCAACCCTAACTGATAAAAGAAAACATTACAGGAATACGCCATAGCCGTAATGGCGTTTACATATCCGTGACCTGCTTTTAAAGAACACGCATAAACCCTGTCGCCAAGCGCAAAGCCCCCTTCGCAGCGTTGAGTTTCCTTTGGGTTAAAATCTAAAATTTCCGCCGCGGCGGCAAAAGTGACAATTTTAAAAATTGAGCCGGGGGGATATAAAGCCTGCAAAGCTCTGTTAAAAAGAGGGAGTTTTTTATCTTTCAGATATTTGGCAAAATCTTTCGTATTGACTTTATTGGCGTCAAATCCGGGCGAAGATACAAGAGCTTTCAGCGCGCCGTTTTTTGTGTCAAGCACGACCGCCGCGCCGCGCCCCGTAGAGCTTTTACTAAGAGCTTCGTAAGCCGCTTTTTGAAGTTTGGGGTTTAAAGTGGAATAGACGCTTGCTCCGATTTCTGCAGGAATATATCTGGTCGCTCTTGTTTGATGTCCCTTTGCGTCCACTTCTATTTGCCATCCGCCGTTTGTTCCCTGTAAATACCTATCGTAACTCTGCTCTATGCCGCCCCTTCCTATATAGTCGCCCATCTTATAGCCCTCGGTAGAAAGCTCTTCAATTTCATCGGCTCGTATTTCTCCCGTATAGCCCGTAACGTGGCTGTTTACTTCGGAATCAAAATACAGCCTTTTAGGTTCTTTCACCACAGAAATTCCGGTTAACATTAAACGTTTTTCCAATATCTTAAACATATCGTTTAGCGTAAGATTCTCGGCAAGTTTAACGGCTCTGCCGCTTTTACGGCTTGCGTCTAAGGCGGGTTTTATATCCTTGCCCAAAATACCGTTTATTTCTTCAACGGTTTCCGCAGGCGGAATTTTATTTTGTTCAAAAGGGTTGAATAAAACGACATATGTGAACTCGTTTCCGACCATAACGCTGTCGTCGTCAAAATAAATTACGCCGCGCGGGGCGCGTTCGCGCGTATTGTGCATTCTCTGCTGCTCGGAAATATTGCGGTAATTCCCGCCTTTTATTATCTGCATATAAAAAAGTTTCAGCGAAAGAACTATAAATAAAAACGCAAAAAACACAAGAACAAGCTTGTGTTTTTCAAGAAATTTTTCATAAGAAATTTTGTCTTCCCGCTGCCAAACCATTTGAACCCCGATTTACTATTTACGCTTTGTTAAAGGCTAAAAGCAAAGAACGCAGCTAAGCGGCTAGGCAGTTAAGTAACGGCAACAACTAACGCTACAGACCTGAAACAAGTTCAGGGTGACGACAAAAGACAAAATCGTTGCCTTTGCTTAGCCGCCTATCCGCGTTCTTTGACATTGTCGTTAAAAATATTTTCTTCCTCGGTTTGTTATAGCGTTTAGCGCAAAAAATACTACGGGAGTTATAAGCACGGTAAAAAATATTTTAAGCGAACCGTAGACAGACACTACAAAAGGCTTGTAACTGCCCGCGCCGTCAGGGATAACAAAATAGAGAAGGCTAAAGCCAAGCCAATAAATTATGTTTGCCGCGACGACCAAAGTAATCTGCGCAAATATCTGGTCTTTGTCAAAATTTTTACTTAACGCTCCTGAAAAATATCCGATAAGCGTAAACATTATCGCCCTTACGCCGAAAACGTCCGTAGAAAAAGAGTCCCAAGTAAGCCCATAGAGAAAACCCATAGTCTGCGCGCCCATTTTGCCTCTTGAAAGCCCCAAATACACAACGGCAATCAAAATAAAATTTGGAAAAACCCCTCCGATATTTAAATACCGCCCGAAAAAAAATTGAAGGAGACAAAAAACCGCGTAGAAAAATAAATAGTAAATAACTTTTTTCATTTGTTTTGCCCGCTATTATTTTCGTCTTGCGGAACTAAAATCACAGCTTCGTATAAAGCGTCTGATTCAAAAAAAACTTCGGCTACAGCCGTTTTAAAATCCGTAGACTGCGCGCTTGAAACGCTTATTATTTTCCCGACAGGCATTCCGCTAGGGAAAGCCGAACTTAAAGGGCTTATCTCTATTTCGTCGCCGACGCTTATATTCTCGTTAGACGCGATGTAAGATATTTTTATCAGATTTGAATTAAACCCCTCGGCAAGACAGCTTATATTTTTTCCTTTTATTCTTACCGGCGTTGACGACAAAATATTCGTTATCAGCGCGATTTTTGAAGAAAATGAGTTTGTTTCAACAATTCTTCCCGCAGCGCACAAACGCCCGCCGTCCGTTACAACGGCTACGGGAAGACCGTCGTAAAGCCCTGCGGCGGAACCTTTATTTATTATAAGCCACTGATACCATTCGCTAGGCTCTCTTGCCGTAATTTTAGCAAAAACGGATTTTGAGCCTTTAATTTTTTCAACGGCGAGCAAATGCGCCAAATTGTCATACTGCTCTTTCATCTCGTTGTAATTTCTAAGTTTGTCGACAAGCTCTTGATTTTTTTGTTTATAAAAAATGTTTTCTTGGCGGACGTAGACCATTGATTTGATATTTTGGGCAAAATCTCCTGCAGTTTGAAAAATTTGGTTTGCCGCGGACACATTAGGATAAGCCGCGTAATAGATAAAATTTTTGATAAGTCTTACGGGGGGAGTAAGCCTGATGAGAATAAAAACAAAACCTGTTATAAGGAGTACGAAAAAAACTATATTGGTATATCTGGGTTCTTTCCCGTCGCGCATTTTATTCCCCAGAAAAACGGCAAATCGGAATCCGCAAAAAAATAACGCCTTTTTCCGCCGCTAAATTTCTAAACTTCCGACCTGCCTAAACTCTGCCGCTCTCAGCGGCTAAATTTTTATTTTTTTTGAATTTTTTATATTGTCAAGCTCTTCTAAATATGCGCCCGTGCCTCTTGCGACGCAGGTAAGCGGGTCGTCCGCCAAATTTACGGGAAGCTCTGTTTCTTGGGCTATAAGCTCCGGCAAGCCTCTTATCAAAGAACCGCCGCCGCTCATAATAATTCCTCTGTCAACTAAATCTGCCGCGAGTTCCGCAGGGGTTACTTCCAAAGTGTTTTTTATGGCTTCAACTATGGCTTTAGCGGGTTCGAGCAAAGCGAGTCTTATTTCTTCCGAGCTTATGTTTACAGTCTTAGGAAGTCCTGTGACCTGATCTCTTCCCTTAACGTCCATAGACATTTCTTTTTCAATTGGAAAAACGGAACCGATTTTCATTTTAACTTCTTCGGCAGTATTGTCGCCGATGATAAGATTATATTTTCTTCTAAAATATTGAACGACGGCTTCGTCCATTTCATCGCCTGCTATGCCTATGGATTTTGCAACCACCATCCCGCCTAAAGACAAAACGGCTACTTCCGTAGTCCCGCCGCCTATATCTACAATCATAGAGCCTTCAGGCTCCTGAATAGGAATACCCGCGCCGATAGCCGCCGCCATAGGTTCGTCTATAAGATAAACTTCTCTCGCGCCGGCTTGCTCTGCGGATTCCCTTACGGCTCTTCTTTCAACTTCGGTAATGCCCGACGGCACGCCTATAACGACTCTGGGATGAAGTAAAGTTCTTCTATTGTGAACTTTTTTAATAAAATATCTTATCATTCGCTCGGTAGCTTCAAAGTCGGCTATAACGCCGTTCCTTAAAGGTCTTACCGCGACAATATTTGCTGGAGTTTTGCCTAACATCTTTTTTGCGTCCACGCCTATAGCGCGCACTTCCTTAGTGTCTTTATCCATAGCGACGACCGACGGTTCTCTTAAAACGATGTCTTGCCCTTTAATATAGACCAAAACCGTAGCTGTTCCAAGGTCTATGCCCATATCGTTTGAAAACAAACTGAAAAGATAATTAAACAATTTTTTAACCTCTTTGGGACAAGAATCCCTTTTTTAAAAGGGGCGCAGAACTTTGAGAGAACGTCTCTTTTGGACAAACGCCGACTACGCTCCGCCGACTCTTCATTTCTTAAAAAATACGGATTTTTAGAGAAACCATTTTATGCTGAAAAGTTTAAAAATTTGCGGCGCGGCAAAAAAAACGCGAGCAAAATTTGTTCATTTTTAAAAAGCGCAGATAAATAAACGTTTTTCAAACGCGACAACTGCATGAAAAATATTTACAGACGGCAGGAAAATAACCGCCGGCGCCTAGTCCTAAAGAGACGAGGGAACAACTATTATGCCCCGCCTCTTTGAGATTTTATCATAACTTCTATGCGTTTATAAAGCCGCAGCCAAAAATTTTAAGCAGCCGTATCAATTTACCAATTGAACTATCGCTTCCTGAGCGGCGTCGCCGCGTCTTTGAGCGGTTTTAATTATTTGCGTGTATCCGCCGTTTCTTTCTTTATATCTTGGCGCAAGAACGTCAAAAACTTTTTTTACGACTTCTTTATCGTTAATTTCGGCATGAATTGCCTTTTTTGCGTTAAGATCGCCTTTTTTGGCTTTCGTCAAAAGTTTTTCGCCGTAACTTACAAGCTCTTTTGCTTTAGGCAAAGTAGTGGTTATTTTTTCATGCAAAAATAACTGCGCTGCCAAATTGCGCAAAAGCGCTTTTTTATGGGAAGCCGTAATTGCAAGTTTGCTTCCATTATGATTTTTTATCATTTATTTGCTCCCTTCTTTGTTTCTAGCTCCAAGCGAAAAACCGAGTTCGGCAAGTTTAGCTTTTATTTCTTCTAAAGAACGCTTTCCGAAATTATCAAAATTCATCATATCTTCTTCGGTTATTTTGACAAGCTGCCCGATTGTTTCAATGCCCGCGTTTTTAAGGCTATTTGAAGACCTTGTAGAAAGATCCATTATAGCCAAAGACTGTTCCAAAATCTCGTTTGTTTTCTCGTCTTCTTTTACGCTTTCTTCGCCGTCTTCTTCGCGCGGTTGGCTTGCCGCTTCTTCAGGTACTGCGCCCGTAAAAATATCTAAGCTGTTTTTTAAAATTTTTGCAGATTCAGTCAAAGCGTCTTTAGGAGCTACTGAACCGTCAGTCCAAATATCTAAAACAAGCCTGTCGTAGTTCATCGTCTGTTCCACGCGCGTATTTTCAACTTCATAATTTACTTTCGTTATCGGAGAAAACAACGAATCTAAAACTATTGTTCCGACGGAATATTTGTGATTTTTAAGCTCTTCGGCTAGAACATATCCTTTGCCTGAGGAAACCTCAAGTTCCATTTCCAAAGTCGTTCCGTTGTCAATGTTGGCTATTTCCTGCGTAGGGTTCATTATTTCCACATTGGCGTTTTGCTCAATGTCGGCAGCCGTAACCTGTCCCGCTTTTTTAACTTTTAAATAAAGTCGCTCGGGTATAGGCGAATGAAGTTTTACCCTGATTTTTTTTAAGTTTAAAACTATCTGCGCGACGTCTTCTTTTACGCCTTTTAATACGGCAAATTCATGCAAAGCTCCGTTAATTTTAACGGAAGTTATCGCGGCGCCCTGAAGGCTTGAAAGAAGGATTCTGCGCAAAGAATTTCCTATAGTGTGACCGTATCCCCTCGCAAAAGGCTCGGCGGTAAAGCGTCCGTAAAAAGCGGTCGCAGTTTTTTCGTCTAAAACAAGTCTGCGTAATTTTTCTAAATCCGGCGTTTTCATCTATATAACCTCGCTCAACAAACTTTTTTAAGTTCGTTAAATTATTTTGAATAATATTCCACTATAAGCTGGCTGTTTATAGGATGCGAAGATTCGCCCGCAAGCGGCTCGCTTACCACCGTTCCAGCGACTTTATTTTTATCAAAACTAAGCCAAGCGGGAACGCTCGCCGAAGTTTTTTCGACAAGTTTCTTTAAAGCGAAATTTTCTTTATATTTTTCAGGCACGGTAATCACGTCGCCGGCTTTTACCTGATAACGCGGAACGTCTATTCTTTTGTCGTTGACCAAAACGTTTCCGTGATTGACTATCTGTCTTGCCAATTTTTTTGACGCAGCCATACCCAGACGATAAACTACGTTGTCAAGCCTTAATTCAAGCAATCTTAAAAGATTGTCGCCGGTTGAACCTTTCATCCTTTCGGCTTCTTCGTAATAACGGCGGAACTGCTGCTCGGTCAAACCGTAGACTCTTCTGGCTTTCTGTTTTTCGCGCAAATGTTTAGCATAATCCGACATCTTACTTTTTGCGGCTCCGTGCTGACCGGGACCGTTTTTGCCTCTTTTTCTGTCAAGAGCGCAGTTTGACGAACATCTTTCGCCCTTTAAAAAAAGTTTTTCTTTTTCTCTGCGGCACAATTTGCATACTGACCCTAAATAACGCGACATTTATTAAACTCCTCTAATCTGTCTTATTTTCCTCTTCGTCTATAAGTTCCGCGCAGCAGCCGTTTGCGAAGAACTTCTTTAAAAATTAAGAACGAAAATCGACGCGCCGACATAAGCCGTCATATCAACCCCGCTTCTATCTAAGCCGAACAATTTTAATTCTTCATTTTTCATTCTTAATCGCCGTTATTAAACTCTTCTCGGTTTCGGAGGGCGGCAGCCGTCGTGCGGCACGGGAGTAATGTCTTTTATAGCCGTAATGCCTAAACCCGAACTTTGCAAACCTCTTATGGCGGTTTCTCTTCCCGGACCAGGTCCGTTGACAAAAACCGAAACCTGCTTGACGCCCATATCAAAGGCTTTTTTGCCTACAGAGGCGGCTGTCATTTGAGCCGCAAACGGAGTTCCTTTTTTTGTTCCTTTAAAACCCGAACCGCCCGCAGACGACCAAGCGAGAGTATTTCCTCTCTCGTCGGTAACGTTGACAATGGTATTATTAAACGACGACAATATATATGCCCTTGCGACTCCGCCCGTATATCTTTTCCTTTTAGAACCGCCGGGCGACTTCTTTTCCTCTGCCATACTTCCTCCGATTTTTTGCTTAATATTTATTACGCCAAAACTCAATATTAAATTCTATAAACGCCGCTTTATAAACTAAAAATGAAAAATTAATAATTTATGCGCTCATTTTTTGCGCCGGCAATACGTTTCGGCAAAAACAAAACGCCGATATTTTCATACTTTCAAATTATTCAATTTTTAAACGCCGCTTAACCTTTCTTTCCCGGCGCCGGGGCTTTTCCTGCGCCTACAGTTTTTCTTTTTCCGCGTCTTGTGCGGGCGTTAGTTTTTGTCCTCTGCCCTCTCACAGGAAGATTTCTTCTATGGCGCGAGCCTCTGTAGCTGCCTATTTCAATAAGTCTTTTAATGTTTGATTGAATTTCTCTGCGGAGATCGCCTTCAACTTTCAAGTTTTTTGTTATAAGATTGTTGATTTTATTAACTTCTTCTTCGCTCAAATCTTTAACTCTTTTGGCAGGGTCAAGGGCAAGCTCTTTAATAATTTCGTCTGATATAGCTGGACCTATTCCATAAACGTATCTTAACGCTATGTCAAGTCTTTTTGCTTTTGGTAAATCCACTCCTGCAACTCGGGCCATTTATACTTCCTCCAAATTTTTTTGACTTGTTAATTTTTATATCGCCGCGTTTTTCTCTTTTACGCAAAGACAAAACCTTTATGATTTACAATTGACAAACTCGGATATTTTGCCGCCTTTGCCTGCAATTTGTTAACCGCCGTTTATCCTTGTCTCTGTTTGTGTCTAGGGTCTGAACAAGTTACCCTCACTACGCCTTTGCGTTTTACTACTTTACATTTTTGACAAATTGGTTTTACCGACGCTCTGACTTTCATTGTATTGCTCCGTTAAAATTCTTTTTATCTGTTTACGACTTGTTTTAAAGTATCGCGTATATCTATAGCCAGATAAACGAAATAATTAAAAACGATTATAACCGCCAACGCAATAACGCTTGACAACAAAGCTATCAATACGAATATAAAATTTCCGCGCAATAACGCCGTTATTGACCCCGACACAAAATATACTAAAACCGCAAAAACTTCCGCCGCTACGCTTATATCTAAAATCAAGCGCCCGTATTTTACTATAAATTTTTTAATGTTTTCCATTGAAACCTCCGATTAACCGCTAGCAAAAAACAAAAAGCGTGAAAACGTTTCCGCGTCCCGTTTTTTATTTTTCTCTATAGGTTATTCTTCCCCTTGTTAAATCGTAAGGGGAGAGTTCAAGTTTTACTTTATCGCCCGGAAGAATTTTAATGTAATGCATTCTCATCTTTCCGCAAATGTGAGCTAATATTATATGCCCGCCCTCAATTTCAACTTTAAACATTGCGTTTGGAAGAGATTCTAAAATTTTTCCGATGACCTCTATTTTTTCTTCTTTAGCCATTTTTTCCTTTTTAAACCGCAGTTAATACTTCGGTTCCGTTTTCCGTAATAGCTATAGTATGCTCAAAATGCGCGCTCAAACCGCCGTCTTTTGTCACTACCGTCCAATCGTCGCCAAGCATTTCAACTTTATAGCCGCCTTCGTTCACCATAGGCTCTATGGCAAGAACCATACCCGCAAGCAATTTTATTCCTGCGCCCGGTTTGCCGTAATTGGGTATTTGAGGCTCTTCATGCAGGCAGCGTCCTATGCCGTGTCCTACAAAATCCCTCACTATAGAAAACCCCGCCGCTTCGGCTGTTTTTTGAACGGCGTAAGAAACGTCTCCAAGCCTATTGCCCGATTTTGCCTGCTCTATCGCTTTCTGTAGGGAATTTTCGGTAATTTTAAGAAGTTTTGAGGCGGTGTCGGAGATACTGCCGACTGCGTAGGTTTTTGCCGCGTCGCCGTAATAGCCCTCGTAAATTACTCCCGTATCCACAGAAACTATGTCGCCCTGTTTAAGTTTGCGGGAAGCATTCGGAATCCCGTGGACGACCTCGTCGTTTATTGACACGCACGCGCAAGCGGGAAAAGGATAGCTTACTCCTTTTACCCCTTTAAACGCGGGCGTCATTTTTAAAGATCTTATATATTGTTCCGTAAATTCGTCTATGTCTTTTGTGCTTATGCCGGGCTTTATTATATCGGCAAGTCTGCTGAGAATTTCGCCGACAGCGCGACCCGCAATTCTCATTTTCTCAATTTCGTGTTTAGACTTCAGTTCAATATTACTCTTTTTAAAAAACAATTTTTTGCCCTTTGGGCAATTAAAAACTAAGAATTTAGAATCAAAAATTTAGAGAGGAAAGCTCTGTAAATAACAAGTTTCGGCAACCCGAAACTCAGACATTTTTCATTCTTCACTTTTTATTCTTAATTGTCGCCGCTATCTGCTCAAAAACATTTTTTTCGTCTTGCGCGCCGTCTATGTTGACAATTAAGCCCGCGGTTTTATAGTAGTCTATCAACGGCTTTGTCTGATTATCGTAGACCGTAAGCCTTTCCATAACGGTTTCTTCTTTATCGTCAACTCTTTGAATTAAGTCAGAACCGCATAAATCGCATTTGCCTTCAATTTTAGATTTTAGGAAATGGATGTGATAACTTGCCCCGCAACCGCAAACTCTTCTGCCTGCTATTCTTTTTATCGCTTCTTCATGAGGTATGCTTATAAAAAATACGGCGTCAAGTTTAATATTTTCTTTCTTAAGCATTTCGTCTAGAGCTTTCGCTTGGTTTAACGTTCTCGGAAAACCGTCTAAGAGAAAACCGTTTTTGACGTCGTCTTTTTTAAGTCTTTTTTGCACCATTTCAACAACGGTCTCGTCGGGTATAAGTTTGCCCGCAGCCATTAAAGCGCTGATTTTTTCGTCGCTTTTTTTTGCCTCTCTAAACATATCTCCGGTTGACAAATGGACAACATTATATTTTTCAACAATTTTTTTAGCCTGCGTGCCTTTTCCAGCGCCCGGAGGACCAAATAGTATATAATTCATAAAAACCCCTGAAAATTTTATATAGACAACAATAAACGCGAGACATATTGAGGTATATCACAAATCAATATGCGCGCGTTTTATACTCAAAAAATATAACTGATTAGCGGCGCAATGAGTTTATTGGGTGTCTCTAAAAATCTTAATGCCCGTCCGAGCCTGCGCCTTGAGAGACATTGTCTCTGCGGCATTTGGGCATCAAAAAATTTGTCCATACTTGCTCTTAGGACGCCCTTCATTTTCTTCTTTGAACTGCCGTAAAATTTGCGGCATTTACGAACATTATAGGTTTTTAGAGACACCCATTAACTTTTTTGTTTAAAAAACAATAAATTCGCCGTCTGATTTATTAAAAATAATATAAAATTCTTGCCAGCTTGTCAATTAAAATGCCGCTATTTTCGTCTGTAATAATTTTTAACGCGCAAAGCGCGGAAAAATTACCAGCGATAATGGGCAAAAGCCTTATTGGCTTCCGCCATTTTGTGCGTGTCTTCTCTCTTTTTTATCGCCGCGCCTTCTTTTTTGCTGCCGTCAATAATTTCCTGAGCCAATCTTTCGCTCATAGGTTTTCCCGTTTTATTTTTTGAAATTTCTATGAGCCAATTTATTGCAAGCGTAGTGGAACGCACCATAGGAACTTCCATAGGAACTTGATACGTAGCTCCGCCGACTCTTCTAGGTCTTACTTCAAGCAAAGGTCTTATATTTTCTACGGCTCTATTAAAAACCGCGACAGGATCTTCCCCTGTTTTTTCTTTTATAATGTCAAAAGAATCGTATAAAATACCTTCCGCTAAACTCTTTTTCCCTTCAAAATTTAGTTTGCTGATAAATCTGGCTATTAAAACCGACCCGAATTTAGAATCGGGCTGCGGCAAGCCTCTCTTTTCTCTTGGTTTCAACGCTTTTCTAGGCATCGTTTTCCTCTTTATTTTATTTCTTACGACTTTATATTAACGAAAACTCCCGGCAGAAATTTTTGGAAATAACAAATATCCAACGACAAACGCTTATATGATCTTCCGACGACCTTACGGTCGCGGTATTCCCTTGATACAAATATCGCCAAACAACAAGCAATCTTTGCCCCGCAACAGCGCGGGGTTGTCTTCATCCCACGACCTTACGGTCGGGGAATTGCGTAGGTATATTAAACTTAAAGTTCAGCAATTTTTCTTCTTGTGGCTTGAGCGCTTCTTTGCTTCCATTGTCTTGCTTTGACATTATCGGATTTTACGCCTATGCCTTCAAAATAGAACGTTCCTAAATCAAACATCGCATCAGCATTGCCGCCATCGGCAGACTTCTGCATTAACTCAAAAGCTTTTTCATAATTTTTAGGAACTTTTTTCCCCTCGTAATAGGCTTTGGCTAAATTATATTGCGCGTCAGGGTTTCCGAGAGCGGCTTTTTTCTCAGCTTCTTCAAGCGGCATTTCTTTAGTATATAGTTGCGTTCTTACTTTATTTGCAACAAATAAAAAACTTAGCGTGAAAAAAGCTATTAGTATTATTGCCAAAACCCGAAATTTATTCAACATTCCATCCCATAAACTATTTTGCCGCGGCCTTTGCTTTCTTTGCGCCGTATTTACTTCTGCCCTGCTTTCTTCCGTCAACGCCCGTTGTGTCAAGCGTTCCTCTTATTATGTGATACCGAACGCCCGGCAAATCTTTCACACGCCCGCCTCTGATGAGAACTAGCGAATGCTCCTGCAAGTTATGACCGACGCCCGGTATATACGAAGAAACTTCGTAACCCGAAGTGAGTCTTACCCTTGCGACTTTTCTTAAAGCCGAATTAGGCTTTTTAGGCGTCGTGGTGTATACTCTGGTGCATACGCCGCGCCTTTGAGGACAATTCTTTAAAGCGGGAGCTTTGGTTTTTACAATTACGTCTTTTCTTCCATTTGCTATCAGCTGATTAATCGTTGGCATTGTTTCTCTTCCTTATATTTTTTACTTTCTTTAACTGCGCCGCTTCTTTGGATATTACATATTGATGTCTCTAAAAAACTTATCCGCTTTTTCGGCTCGCAGTATTTTGCATTTATACGGCGCAACTGCCGCGCGTTAAAAAAACAACGCAAAAAATTCATGTTCTACTTTTCAAGAACGCCTTTCAGACCTGTTCCGGCAGGAATCAAATGCCCGATTGAAACGTTTTCTTTCAACCCTCTCAAAGTGTCAACCTGACCCGAAACGGCGGCTTCAGTAAGAATTCTTGTAGTTTCTTGGAAACTTGCCGCAGAAATAAACGAATCTGACGACAGCGACGCTTTCGTTATTCCCAAAAGTATCGGATGAGCGACGGGCTGTTTTCCGCTTTTAGCCTTAACGGCTCTTCTTTCAAGCTCGTATTTATACCTTGAAACAATTTCCCCGTTAAGGAATTTGCTGTCGCCCGATTCCGTAATTCTGACATTAGAAAGCATTTGCCTTACTATAATTTCAATGTGTTTATCGTTAATTGTAACGCCTTGCAGCCTGTAGACCTGCTGTATTTCGTTGACAAGATATTCCTGCACTTCTTTAGGTCCTTTAACTTTAAGAATATCGTGCGGATTTACCGCGCCGTCAGACAACGGTTCGCCCTCTTTTACCCTGTCGCCTTCATAGACAACCAAATGACGTCCCGCCGGAATTAAATAATCCTTCTTCATTTTTGTTTCAGGATTTTCAACTTCAACTTTTACGCTGCCTTTTGCCGTAGGTCCGCCTAAATGAACGATGCCGTCTATTTCTGAAACGACAGCCGCAGTTCTCGGACGTCTTCCTTCAAAAAGTTCCGCGACCCTTGGGAGACCGCCTGTAATATCTTTTGATTTTGAAATTTCCTGCGGAATTTTTGCAAGCACGTCGCCCGCTTGAATTTTGCTTTTATCGTGGACGACAAGCGTCGTGTCTACGGGAAGAGGATATTCCGCTATAATTTTCGCGTCTTTTTTAACTATAATTCTTGGCGATTTTCTATCAGCAGGATGCTCTATAATTACTCTTTCAATTTGTCCTGTGATTTTGGATTTTTCTTTTTGCAAAGTTACGCCGTCTTTTATATCTACAAACTCTACTACTCCGTCAAACTCCGAAATAATCGGCTTTGAATGAGGATCCCACTTTGCAATTAAAACGTTTTTCTTCATTCCTGTAGCCGCGTCAATTTTAATCTCAACTTTTTGACCGTCTTGAACTTCAATTATCGCGCCGTAAGGAATTTGATAAACATGCCTTCTGTGAACTGGAAATTCCGTATAGGCAAGCTCTGTATTTCTGCTTAGCACTACGGTTTCGCCGTCTTTATTTTTGATAGTTTTTAAATTGTAATAATCCGCAGTTCCATTGTTTTCCGCATAAATTTCAGAACGCGACACAACGCGGCTTGCGGCTCCGCCGATATGGAACGTTCTAAGCGTAAGCTGCGTTCCGGGTTCGCCTATAGACTGCGCGGCGATAATGCCGACCGCTTCGCCGACTTCAACCTGTTTTCCCGTAGCGGGATTTACGCCGTAACATTTGGCGCAAACGCCATGCTCGCTTTCGCAGGTTAAAACGCTTCTGATACCTATTTTATCAATGCCCGCTTCAACAAGTTTTTGCGCTTTTTCGGGCGTGATTAACTCTCCGCGTTTTACTATAAGTTCGTCGCGGACAATATCTACGACATTGTCAAGAGCAATTCTTCCTACAACGCGTTCGTCTATTTTTTCAACCACTTCGTCGCCCGACTGAAGAGTTCCTATAAATACGCCGTTGACGGTTTTACAGTCTTCTTCGCGCACTACTACGTCGTGAGCTACGTCTATAAGCCTTCTTGTAAGGTATCCCGCTTCTGCGGTTTTTAAAGCCGTGTCAGACAACCCTTTGCGTCCGCCGTGAGTTGAAATAAAGTATTCCAAAACCGTAAGACCTTCGCGGAAATTTGAAATAATAGGCGTTTCAATAATTTCGCCTACGCCGCCTGAAAGTTTCTTCTGCGGTTTAGCCATAAGTCCGCGCATACCTGCAAGCTGCCTAACCTGCTGCCTTGAGCCTCTTGCGCCGGAATCTGCCATCATAAAAATTGAGTTAAAGCGGTTTGAGCCTTTTTTAAGAGGCTCTTTTTCTTCTTTTCTCATTTCGTCAAACATTATGTCGGCTACTTCGTCGGTGACTTTTGTCCAAATGTCTATGATTTTATTATAGCGTTCCGACTCTGTTATTAAACCGAGTTTTGCCTGTTTTTCAATTTCTTTAATTTTAGCTTTTGCGTCTTTTACCATTTTCTCTTTTTTAGACGGAACTATCATTTCGTCCAAAGAAATAGAAACGCCGGCAAGCGTGGCGTATTTATAGCCCATTTTTTTAATTTCGTCTAAAAGAACTATGGTTCGGTATTGCCCCAGCTCTTTATAACATTTGTCTACCAAAACGCCCAGCTCTTTTTTAGAAAAATTTTTGTTCTGGTATCCTAAAGAGTATGAACCGTCTTCGTTTTTAGGCATATTTTCGTTAAAAATTATTCTGCCTACCGTAGTATAGTTTATTACTTCGTTTCCATCTTCGTCTTTATAATTTTTCCATTTAGAGACGTCGCCTTGTTCCGTATCTTTAAGTTTAGCGTCTCTGATATTTGTAATGCCTATAACTTTAATTCTTGCCTGAAGGTCTGCTTTTTTCGTTTGATAAGCGCTGATTACTTCGCCTACCGACGAAAAAATCTTGCCTTCGCCCGGAACGCCGGGTTTTTCTTTAGTCAAAAAGCAGCTTCCTAAAACCATATCCTGCGAAGGAACGGCGATAGGTTTCCCTGACGCCGGCGACAAAATGTTTCTTGTAGCCATCATCAAAACTTTAGCTTCAAGCTGAGCTTCTAAAGATATAGGAAGATGAACGGCCATCTGGTCGCCGTCAAAGTCCGCGTTAAAAGCCGAACATGTAAGAGGATGAAGCTGTATGGATTTTCCTTCGACCAAAACAGGTTCAAAAGCCTGAATGCCAAGTCTGTGAAGAGTAGGAGCGCGGTTTAAAAGAACAGGATGACTTTTTGTTACAGTTTCAAGTATATTCCAAACTTTAGCGTCGCCCCTTTCAAGCATTCTTCTTGCGGATTTCAGCGTTGCGTTTTCCTGTTTTATAAGCTCTCTTATAATGAAAGGCTTAAAAAGTTCTAAAGCCATATCTTTAGGCAAACCGCATTGGTTAAGTTTTAAACTTGGACCCACAACAATAACGCTTCTGCCAGAATAGTCCACTCTTTTACCGAGCAAATTCTGTCTGAAACGCCCTTGTTTCCCTTTAAGCGTGTCTGACAATGATTTAAGCGGTCTGTTGCCCGCGCCCGTCACGGGACGAGTTCTTGAATCGTTGTCTATTAAAGCGTCAACAGCTTCCTGTAAAAGTCTCTTTTCGTTATTTATCATAACGGCGGGAGCTTTCAGCTGTTCTATATGGCGAAGCCTGTTATTCCTATTTATTATTCTTCTATAGAGGTCGTTTAAATCGGATGTGGCAAAACGTCCGCCGTCAAGAGCGACCAAAGGTCTTAAATCCGGCGGAATAACTGGAAGAACTGTAAGTATCATCCATTCGGGTCTTGTGCCTGAATTTAAAAAACCTTCTACGACTCTAAGCTTTCTGATGAGCCTTGCTCTTTCAGCGTCCGATTTAGTTTTTTTAATTTCTGCGTATATTTCTTTGGCTTCGGATTCAAGGTTAATCTCTTCAAGCAGTTTTCTAACAGCCGCCGCGCCGATGTCAACTTTTAATTTGTCGCCAAAACCCTCTTGCAAATGTTTAATATCGCTTTCGGAAAGAACGGCGGGATTATCAGGTTTTGCGTAATCCGTTAAAAACGAAACGTCGTTCCTTGAAATTTCAATTCTTAAATGTCCTTCATATTTTTTAAGGCTCTCGGGGTTCTTTCTTAAATTTGAAAATATTACGTCTTTTCCCAAATCAAAAAATTCTACCCTGATTTTTTTATCAGGCTCTGTAATTGAAACGTTTTCGCTTTTTTCAAAGTTTTCAGACAATATTTTTTTGATTTCGGAACGCTGCGAAGAATCTAAATCCGCATAGTAATAAACGTAATGCGATTTGAAATAGCATTTATAGTACGTTTCGCCGTCGGCGATATTTGCCGCTATTTTTTTTGCGGTTTCGTCTATTGACGCGCCCGTTTGTTCGGCTTGATATTTCACCGTAGCTTTAAGCTGTTTAAGAGCTTTTGCAGGGTCTTCGTCAAGAGTAATTTCCTCTTTGACTATACCGTCAAAAATCTGTTTAAATTCTTCTTTAACTACGGGGCTGTTTATGCCGTATTTAAACAAATCGAATTCTTCTTCTTTTAAAAGCGCGCCTTTTTCAACAAAAGAGCAGACGCCCGCGCGGTCTTTTAAATTTTCCGTGACGACGTATTTAGTGTAATAAATAACTTTTTCAAGGTCGGAAATTTTCATATTGAGCAAAATTCCTATCCTTGAAGGCGGCTTTCTTAAAAACCATAAATGCGCGACGGGAACGGCTAAATCTATATGACCGAAACGTTCTCTTCTAACCTTAGATTCGGTTACTTCAACGCCGCATCTGTCGCAGATTGTGCCTTTATGTTTGATGTATTTATATTTTCCGCAATGGCATTCCCAGTCTTTTGTAGGTCCGAAAATCCTGTCGCAAAATAAGCCGTCTCTTTCGGGCTTAAAAGTTCTATAATTTATGGTTTCGGGCTTTTTAACTTCGCCGTAAGACCAATTTTTTATCTGGTCGGGGCTTGCCACCGTAACCTTTACGGAATCAAAATTCGTATAGTTAAGGACATTTTCTTTTTTCTTTGAATTTTGAAAATTTATTTTAGCCATTTTTTGCTTTCCCCGCTCTTATTTTTTCCTGCGGCTCAACCGACGCTTCGTCGGCTCGGCGACCGCCTAAAAGTTCAACGTTAAGTCCCAGAGCTTTTAGTTCGCTTACCAAAACTTTAAACGATTCTGGAACGCCGGGTTCCGATATTGACTCGCCTCTGATAATTGAATCGTACATTTTAACGCGTCCGTCGACATCGTCGGATTTTACAGTCAAAAATTCCTGCAAAATATGCGCCGCGCCGTAACCTTCTATAGCCCACACTTCCATTTCTCCAAATCTCTGTCCGCCAAACTGCGCTTTTCCGCCCAAAGGCTGACGGGTTATTAACGAGTAAGGGCCTGTTGACCTTGCGTGCATTTTATCTTCAACCAAATGATTGAGTTTCATAACGTACATTACGCCGACAGTCACTTTTTCCATAAACGCTTCGCCTGTTCTGCCGTCGTAAAGCGTCACTTTGCAATCGCTCGTAGGAAGACTTTCTTCAATATATTTGTTAAGAGCTTCTTCAAGTTCCGCGCCTTTTAAACCGAAAGCCTGAAGAGATTTTTTCTTTGAGTCCGTCAGTTTGGTTTTGGCTTTTTCAACGTAATCTTTTATCTGTCCTTCGCTTGCCCCGTCAAAAACGGGCGTTACCATCTGCGTTTCGTCAAGCTGCATACCCGCCCAGCCAAGCATAATTTCTAAAAGCTGTCCGACGTTCATACGCGAAGGTATAGCTAAAGGCGACAACACGCAGTCTACAGGCGTGCCGTCGGGCAGACGCGGCATATCTTCAACAGGCAAAATTCTTGCCACAATGCCTTTGTTCCCGTGACGTCCCGCAAGTTTATCTCCAACTTGAACTTTTAATTTAGCGGCTATATAAACTTTAACTATTTTGTTGACAGAAACGGGCAGTTCGTCGCCCTTTTTAAATCTTTCTTTTTCCGCTTCGTAATTTTGTTTAAGCAATTCTTCTTTTGTGGCGTAATACGACTCTATTTTTGCAATTTCCACTTTATTTGCGTTAGCCGCCTGTTCCTTTTTATCTTTGCGCAGCTTCGCTTTTGCGGCTTCGTAAGCGTCGCGCATATCCTGCTGTTTTTTCTTCTTTTCTTTATCGGTAAGTTTTTCAAGCCTGACAAAAGTTCTCACTCCGATAACCTTACCTGAAACTCCCGGAGGAACGCGGAGAGAGGCGTCTTGAACGTCTTCGGCTTTCTTGCCGAAAAGCACTCTTAAAAGCCTTTCTTCAGGCGTGGTCTGCTGTTCGCCTTTTGGCGCGGTTTTGCCTACCAAAATGTCGCCTCTTTGAACCATAGAGCCGACTTTTATAACGCCGTCTTCGTCTAAATTCAATAAATCTTCAGAGCCTACGTTTGGTATGTCTTTAGTTATTTCTTCAGGTCTGCCTTTTGTTTCTCTGGCTTCCGTTTGAAATTCTCTGATATGAACCGAAGTGAATCTGTCGTCTTGTATCAGTTTCTCGGACAAAAGCATTGCGTCTTCAAAGTTATATCCGTCCCAAGGCATATATGCGACAAGCAAGTTTTGCCCTAAAGCAAGCTGCCCGTCTTTTGTAGCGGGACCGTCGGCTATTATTTGACCTTTTTTAACGACGTCGCCCAGCTTTACAAGCGGCTTTTGGTCTATGCACGTGTCTTGATTTGAGCGCGCGTATTTTCTTAAATTATATACTTCTATTCCCCCGCTTTTTGAATAGACGAGGATTTCATCGGCGGATACCGACATTACTTCGCCGTCGCTTTTGGAAACTACTACGACGCCGGAATCTCTTGCGACTTTTTCTTCTATGCCCGTAGCGACCAAAGGCGCTTCGGCTTTTAGAAGAGGCACTCCCTGACGCTGCATATTGCATCCCATCAAAGCGCGGTTTGCGTCGTCATGCTCTAAGAAAGGGATAAGCCCCGCCGACACAGAAATAACCTGCATAGGCGAAATGTCCATATAATCAACTTTTGCGGGCTGCTGGAAAACGAAAGAATCGCTTTTTCGCCCGTGAACGGAATCGGAGGTTATGCCTCCCTTCTCGTCAAGCGGAGTATTTGCCTGCGCGACAAAATATTCGTCTTCTCTGTCTGCGGTTAAATACTCTACTTTGTCCGTAGCCCTGCCTTCTTCTACCTTTTTATAAGGAGTTTCTATCAAACCGTAAGGATTAACTCTTGCAAAAGTAGCAAGAGAAGTTATAAGACCGATATTTGGACCTTCAGGCGTTTCAATGGGGCAAACGCGTCCGTAATGAGTATGATGAACGTCGCGAACTTCAAAGCCCGCTCTTTTTCTGTTAAGACCGCCGGGACCTAATGCTGATAAACGGCGCTTATGAGTAAGCTCGGCAAGCGGATTTATTTGATCCATAAACTGCGAAAGCTGCGAAGTTCCGAAAAATTTTCTTATCTGCGCCACAAACTGCGTAATATTTACCAATGAGCGCGGCGTGACATTCGTTTTATCTTGGTTGTTCATATGTTCTTTTACTAAACGCGCCATCTGAACAAGTCCTATTCTTATTTGATTTTCCAAAAGTTCGCCTACGGAACGCACGCGGCGGTTGCCTAAATGGTCTATGTCGTCTAAACCGATTTTAATTTTTGAAGAGCCTTCGGCAAAATCCGTTTCTCCGTTGTAAAGATAAAGCAGATATTTAAGCGCCGCGACGACGTCTTCTCTCGTTAAAGTTCTTTTGTTTTCCTGCGGAACGTTTAATTTAAAATTCTTGGAATAATATTCAAAAATAGGAGCGAGTTTTTTTAATATTTTATATCTT
>JAISLV010000150.1 GCA_031277075.1 Endomicrobium sp.
ATTTTCCAAGCGTCGACAGCCAAACGAAACTTATAGGCGTTAAAAGTTAAATTGCCGTTTGAATGTAAAATTTCAATGTCTATAGCCGACCCTGCGTCAGTTTTGCCTTTAATTTTTATAGACTTAATATTTCCGACTCTGTAGCCCGATAATTTTTTCATTATAAATTTTTCATCTAAAGAGCTTTCCCATTTTGAGTGCGGGCTATCTACGCAATAGCCGCATTTTACGCCTTTGAGATAAGGCGGCGTAGCGGTCGTCCAATTCCAAACGTATTTCGGGTCTTCCGTATGCCCGCCGCAATTTGCGTGAAAAACAGTTTGAGCTAATTTGCCGCCGTAAGTTAGAACTTCGCCTTTAGTGGCGATAACGGCTTTATTTGACGATAAGACTTCGGCTTCCGCGCCGCCGTAGACTTGGCAGTGCGTCTGCGAACACATATCAAAACCTTCTTTATTGTGTTTGTTTAAGTTAGCGTAGGTATAGGTTCTGCTTATTACGGCTTGAGCCTTTAAAGCTTCTTCAGGCCAGCTTGCGCTTGATTCTTTTGGAACGACGCCTTTGAGATAATCTTCTATAGATAAAACGTTTACAACTGTAAAACCGCTTTTAGCTTTGACTACGCTTAAATAGCCTCTATAAGGTTTTCTGTCGGCAAACATTACGCCTTTAGACGATTGTATAGTTACGGGAAAAGCGAGTTTGTTTTGCCCGAAAGCAAGTTTCCCGTTTGAATAAGAAAGGTCGGCTTTGCCTTTGCTCAATTTATATTTTCCGCCGTTACCGTCGGTAATTATAAACTCCTCATTGCTTGCCGCGCTAAAAGAAACCGCTTCTGTAATTATGCCGACTCTTATTTCTTTGCGCGTCTGCGCGACGGAATATGAGAGCGAAAATATGAGCGCGATAAAAATAAATAATGTTTTTTTCATAGTTAACCGCCGCTTGACTGTTTGAACAGTTATAACTAAAAATCCGCACTGACGGCGATTGCGCCGCTAAAATTTATATCCCAGCGAAAGCGTTATTTTATTTAATTCAATGTCTATTTCTTTTGAACCGTTTTGTAAATCAAAAACTTTTCCGCTGTGAACTCCGTATAAACATTCAACTATATAATTGGTATAAATTATTCCAAACCCAAGCGCGTAATACAGCCCTCCGCCGTCTATTTTACTATTCTTTGAAAAAACCTCGTCGCTGTAAAAAAAGTTATATCCTATTTGCCCTACGGCGTATCCGTAAAGTCCCGGCTGCTGAGGCCAAGAACGCAGTTTAAGCGCAAAATAAACGGGCGCAAATCCCGTTTTCCCGTCTAAATTTTCAAAACTTCCTGCAATTTGATAAGACGCGCCCGCGCCCGCCGCAATATATGCGCTTATATATTTAAAAAATTCCGCCGAAAAAGAAAACGCATTGTCGGTTTTTAAATTTGAACTTTCCGAATTTCCAAATTGCGGGTTGCAGTAAAAAGAGCCGTTAAAAATATATCCCGCTTTAACGTTTGCTTCATAGACGTTTATAAACGCGGCGCTGATTTTTACGGGATTAAACAAAAAATCAAATTCGTCGGCAAAGACGGCAGCCCGCGCCGACAAAACTATAATCGTAGCCGCAATGACAACCTTCAAAATTTTAATTTTCATTTTTAATTTTTAACTGCCTTTCTCTGTATGATTTATCGCAAGCGCAATATTTTTGCATATAATATCCTTGTCGGCGAAGCAAATTTTTACCCTCGTAAAAACCGTCTCTAAAATCTTTATATAGAAATTTAACGTCAAAACGCTTTGAGAATTTTTCCGCCGTATCTTTTACCAAAGAATGTTTTTGATAAGGGCTTGAAAGAAGAGACGTTGAAAAATAATCAAACCCGTTATTTTTTGCAAAAAGCGCGGTTTTTTCAAGCCTTATTTCATAACATAAAGAACAAATTTCTTTGCTGCGGTCTTTCCAAGAAGAATAATCGTAAATAAAATTTTCTTCCTCTAAAAACTTAACGCCCGAAAACGCGGCGTATTTTACGGCTGATTCTTTTCTTTTTCTGTATTCTTCTTCGTCGTAAATATTGGGGTTGAACCAATAAAAAGAAATATCGCAACCGTCTTTTAAAGCCGTTACGGCGGAAGCCGAACACGGCGCGCAGCAAATATGCAATAACAGTTTGGGTTTTGACATAATAGTTTTATAAGCCTTGCCTGAGGCGTTTGGCGTTTTAAAGCAATTGGTTTTGCGGTTTTATGCCGATATGCTTATATCCCGCTTCGGTGACAACTCTCCCGCGCGAAGTGCGCGCTATGAAGCCCGATTGTATTAAATACGGCTCGTAGACGTCGGTAATAGTGTCGCTTTCTTCAGACATTGCTACGGAAAGAGTGTCTACGCCTACAGGTCCGCCGCCGAATTTTTCTATTATCACTGTGAGCAAAAGCCTGTCCATTTTGTCTAGCCCGGCAGAGTCTACGTTTAAAGCGTTAAGCGCTTTTTTTGCGATTTCTTTTGTAATTTTTCCGCCTGCTATTTGCGCAAAATCTCTTACTCTTTTTAAAAGCCTGTTTACTATCCTAGGCGTTCCTCTTGAACGTTTTGCAATTTCTTCAGCGGCGTCGTCGTCTATTTCCGCTTCCATTATTAATGCGGAACGTTTGACTATTCTCACTAGTTCCACGTCGGTATAAAAATCTAAATGTTCCACTATGCCGAATCTGTCTCTTAAAGGGCTTGATAAAAGCCCCGAACGCGTTGTGGCTCCGACAAGCGTAAAATGAGGAATAGGTAATTTTATCGTTTTTGCAGACGGACCCTGTCCGATAATTATGTCTAGTTCAAAATCTTCCATTACCGAATACAGAGATTCCTCTACAAGATGATTCATTCTGTGAATTTCGTCTATAAAAAAAACGTCGCCTTCTGATAAATTCGTAAGTATCGCCGCCAAATCGCCCACTTTTTTTAAAACAGGTCCCGAAGTCATTCTAAAATTTCCGCCCATTTCTCTTGCGATAATATGGGAAAGAGTGGTTTTGCCCAAACCCGGCGGCGCGTAAAAAAGACAATGGTCAAGCGTTTCTTTACGTTTTTGCGCGGCTTCTATAAAAACTTTCAAATTATCTTTAAGTTTGTCTTGCCCTATAAAATCGTCAAGAGTTTTAGGTCTTAAAGAATTTTCTATTCTTTCGTCTTCCGTAATAGAAACCGTTTCTAATACGCGGTCAATATTGTCCATTTTTATTCCTTATAAACGTTTAGAGCTTTTTTAATTAACTCTTCAAGCGAAATATTAGAATTTTCCATATAAACTTCGTTGACGGCGTTGCGCGACTGCGTTTCTTTATACCCAAGCGCCGCTAGAGCCGAAACTGCTTCTAAAACTACTCCCGTTAAAGATATTTTAGACGTTCCCGCCCATTTTTCGCGCCCTGAAACATTTACGGACGAAATTTTATCTTTAAGCGCGGCGATTAATTTATCCGCAGTTTTCTTTGTGAATCCAAAAAGACTTGTAAGCATAGCTGAATTCTTGTCTAATACCGCCGTTTTAAAATCAGCCAATGATTTTGAAACTTTATCCATATATTCCAAAGCCTTTTTTGCGCCTGTAGCTGGAACTTCGTTTTTAATTAAAAGGAATATTTCGCGTTCTTCTTTTGTCAAAAAACCGTAAAGGCTGACAGTTCCGCCATACATTGCATTGACGGACTCAACGATATAAATTTTAATAAAAGAGCCGTTTACAGACATGCCAGCCGGCGGCAGCTTTTCGAAAGCTGAAGACGAAATAAAAATTTTACGTCCTATGCCGCCTGTTTCAACAATGATATTGTCAAGCTCTTTTGCTTCTAATGTTCCCGTTATATAGTCAATCATAATATCCTTCTTCATCGCCCGTAGGAGGCTCTTTGATAAATCTTTTTATATGCGCAAAAAGCAGCCATAATGCCGACGCGGTTGTAAATGAGCTGAGAATTTTAAAAAACGCTCTCGCCTGAATTTCTTTGCCTTTTGTGCCAAACCAGCCGTGCATATAATCCTGCCAATCTCCCATATCGCCGGGATTTGCATTGACTAAAATCATTTCGTCTTCAATTTGCTGCATAGCGCTGTAATCTGCTACGGAATTAAAAGACAGAGCCAAAAACAAAATACAGATATCGGCTTGTATTTCCCATCCTTTGCGCTGAAAATATAAAAAGACGCAAAGCGGCGTAAGAATTTCCATAGCCGTCCCGCCGATAATCGTCATAAACTCATTTCCAAAAAACAGAAAATGAAAAAGTTTATGCCCGAACTCGTGCGTAAAAAGCGTAAAATTATAAACCGCAGAGTAAAGCGCGCTATGACCTTTTGAATTTATATAAAAATAAAAAACGGCAGTGAACGCGGCGATAAATAAAATCCCCGTTATGCCGTAATGCGTAAAAAATATCCCCCTTTTTTTAGGGTCTAAAAATTCTAACGCTTTTTTCATTTTTCACTTTGCCGCTGCGGACGAACGAAAAATATTTCAAAGCAAAAAGCAGCTTCTATAGCGCAAGGAACGAGGGGACTGCCGCCGCAGAGCGCATGATATTTTATCATTGCTTTCATTCGTTTGTAGCGCTCTTTACCCCAGCGGTATTGACGTGGCATATAGCCATTGCAAGAGCGTCGGCTGCGTCGTCTGGCTGAGGAACTTCTTTTAACCCGAGCGCAATTTTTACCATATTCTGCATTTGAAATTTGTCCGCCGAACCGTAGCCCGTAAGCGCTATTTTTACGCTTCTCGGGTTATATTCAAACAATTTTATTTTGTTTAAAGCAAGCGTTAAAACTATCGCGCCTCTGGCTTGTCCGACTTGAGCTACCGACGCGGCTTTTTTTAAGAAAAAAAGCTGTTCTATAGCGGCGACGTCAGGCTTATATTTATTTATAATAGCTTGAAGGTCGGCGTTAATATTTTGAAGTCTTTCAACAAGAGTTTGGGTTGGTTTTGTGCGTATACAGCCGTAATTTAAAGGGGTTATTTTATAGCGGTCAAAAACTTCTATAACGCCCCATCCCGTAAGAGAAAGACCAGGATCAATGCCTAACGCTATCATTTTAATCCTAATACAAATTTAGTGAACGCAAAGAAATCTGCAAACTGCCGCCATGTTTTTAAAAAAAACGTATTTTCTAAGGAAGAGACGAAATTTTTTTTATAAGCCTAAAGCGGCGGCAGAAAAACCTTAAACAAGCTAAAACGGCATTATTTATTTCATAGTCATTTTGGGATAATGCCGCCGCCGTTTTAGCAAATGAGCCAATGCCGCTGTTTGCAGTTATAAAAAAGCGGACTATCGTTTCTTTTACGAGTATTTTTCTATTTCTTCTTGAGATATGTCAAAATTTGCATAGACGTTTTTAACGTCGTCGTGTTCTTCTAAAGCGTTCATAAGTTTAAGCATGCTTTCGGCGTCGCCGCCTGTAAGTTTAACGTAAGTTTGCGCAATATTTGTAATTTCAGCGGAAAGTATAGGTATATTTTTTTCTTTCAAAGCGGTTTTTACGCTGTCAAAATCAGAAGGAGAAGTTATAATTTCATACTCTGCGCCGTCGCTTTTAAAATCTTGAGCGCCTGCTTCAAGCGCTATATTCATAAGCGTTTCTTCGTCGGCGGCAGACTTTTCAACTATAATATCGCCTTTTCTGTCAAACATCCAGCCTACGCAGCCTGTTTCGCCTAAGTTGCCGTTATGCTGAGAAAACATTTTTCTAATTTCCGAAGCCGTCCTGTTTTTATTGTCAGTAGTAACTTCAACTATTAAAGCTACGCCCGCAGGACCGTACCCTTCATAATTCATTTCTTCATATGTTACGCCGGGCAGCTCGCCTGTGCCTCTTTGTATGGCTTTCTTAATATTGTCCTGCGGCATATTGGCTTCTTTGGCGTCTTCTATAATTTTTCTTAAACGAGCGTTATTTTCAAGCGAACCTCCGCCTTCTTTTGCCGCAATTACTATTTCTCTGATAATTTTAGTGAACACTTTCCCTTTTTTTGCGTCGGTCGCTGCTTTTTTGTGCTTAATGCTTGCCCATTTATTATGACCTGACATATTCGCTCCCTTTTTAAAAATTAATAGTCTTAAAAACAAGCGGCAAAATATATAGAACCTGTTCCCGCGCTCTTTATTTTTAGAGACACCCAAATAGGTTTTTAAGGGTTATTATTGCTAAAAATCTGAAACTTTTATGATAATATCATCGCGCGAAAACATAAAAAAACAAAGAAGACCGCAACAAAACGCAAAAAAAAGGGGGGGGTAAACATTATCTTTTCTTTCTTTTAATCGGCGCGTTTGACTTTAATTCAGACGCGGCTTTTTTAAGCTGCATTTCTATCGCTGCGGAATTTTGCGCGTCTTTTTTATTAGCTTTAATACTTGCGGCAAGTTTTACGGCTTCTTCAAATTTATGTCTATTTTCATCGTCGGATATTATCGCAAACTCTGCGACAATATTTACCGCGTTTTGAGAAATTTCGGCAAATCCGCCTGTTACGGCGATTTTTTTTGTTTCTGCGCCGTCTCCAAGACGAATAATAATTTCTCCGCGTTTTAATTTTGAGACCAAATTAGTATGACCGGGTAAAACTTCTATTATGCCCGCTAGAGTAGGCAAAGAAACCGAATAGACGTTTCCTTTAAACGCGCTGCCTTCAGGAGATAATATTTCTAATGCCAATACGTTCATTTTTTCCTTTATAGACGCAAAAACCGCCGCCGATAAAACATGACAGCCGTTTGCGCTGCAAAAATTTCCAGCCGCGTCTCAATTATTTTTTTGCTTTTTGAACCGCTTCTTCTATAGTGCCTACCATATAAAAAGCCTGCTCGGGCAAATCGTCGTATTTGCCCTCTATTATTTCTTTAAACCCTTTTATTGAATCTTGGGTTTTTACGTATCTTCCCTCTAAACCCGTAAAAGTTTCCGCCACAAACATAGGCTGAGTTAAAAACCTTTGAACTTTTCTCGCTCTAGAAACCGTCATTTTATCTTCGTCTGAAAGTTCGTCCATACCCAAAATTGCGATAATATCCTGCAAATCTTTATATTTTTGCAAAATCTTTTTCACCGACATAGCCGTATTGTAATGGTCTTCGCCTATAACGTTAGGGTCTAAAAGTCTTGACGAAGAAGTCAAAGGATTTACGGCAGGATATAATCCCTGCTCCATTATGGCTCTGTCTAAAGTAATTGTAGCGTCTAAATGCGAAAATATAGCTACTGGGGCGGGGTCGGTATAGTCGTCTGCAGGAACATATACCGCCTGCACCGACGTTACGGAACCTTTATTTGTAGAAGCTATTCTCTCTTGAAGGTCGCCCATATCTTTTGCAAGGTTAGGCTGATAACCTACGGCGGAAGGCATTCTGCCAAGCAATGCCGAAACTTCGCTTCCCGCTTGAGCAAATCTAAAAATATTGTCTATAAACAAAAGAACGTCTTCGCCTTTTTCGTCGCGGAAATATTCGGACATCGTCAAAGCCGTAAGCGCGACTCTCATTCTGTTTCCGGGCGGCTCGTTCATCTGCCCAAAAACTAAAACAGTTTTGTCCATAACTTTGGATTCAACCATTTCCATCCACAAGTCCGTGCCTTCTCTTGTTCTTTCGCCTACGCCGGCAAAAACAGAATGACCTTTGTGAACGGTCGCAATATTTCTGATAAGTTCTTTTACTATAACGGTTTTACCTACGCCCGCGCCGCCGAAAATTCCTATTTTCCCGCCTTTTGTAAATGGGGAAATTAAATCTATAACTTTTATGCCGGTTTCAAGCATTTCGGGCGTTGTTTTTTGTTCAATAAAAGCAGGCGCTTTTTTGTGTATCGGCTGTCTTTCTACAGAAGCGTCAATTTCTCCTAACGCGTCTACGGGACGTCCTAAAACGTTAAAAATTCTCCCTAAAGTTTTTTCGCCCACAGGAACTTTTATCGGAGCGAAAGTTCTTTCGCATTTCATGCCTCTTTTCATGCCGTCGGTAGGACCCATAGCTATAGTTCTCACTTCGGAATTGTCCATTTCAAACATAGTTTCTAAAACAAGCGTTTCGCCGCTCGGCATTTTTAAAGTAAGCGCTTCAAAAACTTCAGGGACTTTGCCCTCAAATCTAAAATCTACGACGGCTCCTTGAATTCTTATCACAGTCCCTTGAGACTGTATATCCTGAAGTTTGGTATCTTGAGACGTTTTGTTCTTTTCCATTTTGCTTTTCCTGTTGTATTTTTAAAAACAATTTAAATTATAACCTCAAAAAACGGTTTTACATTATAGCGTCAAAAACTTTTGCGGTAAATTTCATATTTAAAGCGCCGCCGACGCTTTAAAGCGGAGGCTTTTGCCAAACGCAAGCGACGGCGTTTAACTAGTCTGCTGTCCGTTTGCAAGGTCTAAAATTTCGTTTGTAATTTTTTCCTGCCTAGACCTATTGTAAATATTCGTTAAAGAAGCCGCTATATCGTTTGCGTTTTCTTTTGCGTTTTTCATCGCCGTCATTCTTGCGGCTTGCTCTGAAGCATATGCGTTCATAAGCGCGCTGTAAAATTCCACTTCAAAATAAAAGGGGAGCAAATCTTCAAGCACTTTATCAGCCGACGGTTCAAAGATATAGTCAATTTCAGAATTATCTTCAAAATTCTCGTCGCGTTTTACGGGGAAAATTTCAGTTTCAACAGCCTCTTGAACAAGCATATTTTTAAATTCCGTATACACTACGCTTACGCTTGCCGCTTCCCCTGAAAAATAAAATTTCTTCGCAATGTCTATCATCGGATAAATATCTTCATATCTTGGAAAAGCGGAACCTGCGTTAAAAGAAGCCAAAACGTTTAAATCGTAGTTTGAAGAATAATTTACCGCTTTCTTGCCTATTGAAACTATTAAATCGTCTTTTGAAACTACGGAATTTAATTTTTTCAACAGGTTTACCGTTAAGCCCCCGCACAACCCTTTATCTGGGGATATAACGTAGACAAGTTTTTTTCCTTCTCTTCTTTTTACAAACTTTGCAATGCCTTCGTATAAATCTTTATCCAGCAAAATGCGCTGCGTCATAGACATAATCTTTTTAGCGTAAGGATTATGCTTTTCCACTGAAGTTTGCGCCTTCCGTATTTTTGAGGCGGCAATCATTTCCATAGCTTTAGTAATTTGAGCTATGCTTTGCGAAGTTTTTATTCTTTTTTTAAGCTGTTGTAAGTTCTGAGCCATAATTATTTATCTTTTTAAATTCCAATATATTTTTTTTCATTTCTTCTTTTAACGCGTCGTCAATTTTTGCGCCCGAAGAAAGTTTTTTAGCGGTATCCGCGCAATTTTTCTTTATAAATTCAGCAAGTCTAGTTTCAGCCTGCGTTATTTGTTCAACGGCAATATCGTCAAACAACCCCGAAGTTACGGCAAAAATTGAGACCACTTCGGAAATTTCATCGCAAGGTTTATATTGAGGCTGCTTTAAAATTTCCGTAATTCTCTTTCCTCTTTCAAGCCTTTTTAATGTGTCTTCGTCAAGGTCGCTGCCAAACTGCGCAAAAGACTGAAGTTCTCTAAACTGCGAAAGCTCCAAGCGGACGGGACCCGAAAGCTGTTTCATAGATTTTGTTTGAGCGGCTCCGCCTACGCGAGACACCGATAACCCCACGTTGATAGCGGGGCGTATTCCAGAGTTAAACAAATCCGCTTCTAAATAAATCTGACCGTCCGTAATTGAAATGACATTGGTGGGAATATAGGCGGACATATCGTTGCCTTGCGTCTCTATTACGGGAAGAGCCGTAAGCGTTCCGCCGCCTCTTTTATCAGACATTCTAGAAGCCCTTTCTAAAAGCCTTGAATGCAGATAAAAAATATCGCCCGGATAGGCTTCGCGCCCTGCGGGACGTTTGATAAGCAGCGAAATTTGCCTGTAAGCCCAAGCGTGTTTTGTAAGGTCGTCGTAGACTACTAAAACGTCTTCGCCCCTGTCCATAAAATATTCGCCTATGGCGCAGGCTGTCAGAGGAGCTATGTATTGCATAGAAGCCGGGTCTGAAGCCGTAGCCGCGACTACTACAGAATAGTCCATCGCGCCTTCTTCTTTAAGCCTTGCGGTAATAGCCGCTAAATTTGATTTTTTCTGTCCTATAGAACAATATATACATATTACTCTTTTTAAGCCCATATCAAGTTTTTTCTGATTGATTATGGTATCTATGGCAATAGCGGTTTTACCCGTGCCTCTATCGCCTATTATAAGTTCTCTTTGCCCTCTTCCTATAGGCGTCATAGAGTCAATTGCTTTTATTCCCGTTTTAAGAGGTCTATCTACAGAACTTCTCTCTATAATGCCGGGTGCTATTTTTTCAACGGGATAGCTGGCGGGATTTACATGCTTTAAATCAAAACCGTCTATAGGATCGCCTGCGGCGTCTACCACTCTGCCTATAAGACTGTCTGATACTTTGACGCTTAAAATGTTTCCCGTAGTTTTAACTTTCATTCCCCGCACAATATGTCCGGAATCTTTTAAAAGCACTATTGAAACGCTGTCTTCATCAATGTTTAAAGCAAACCCCGAAGAGCCGTCTTCAAACGCGACTTCTTCGTAATATCCTACGTTTGAAAGTCCCGAGGCTTTTACAATTTCATCGCCGACAGTTTCCACAATTCCGAAATTTTGCAGTTCAGGGGAAATGTCCGCAGAATAAAGCTGTTTTTCAATTCTTTGTATTATTTCTTCAGGTTTCATATTTTTTCTCTCTTTTTAACAATAACCGCCAATTTTATAAAAACAACACGGACGCTTGATTGATATATTGCGCTTTACAAGACCTTTTACCAATGACTGACAATTTTATAAAAACAACCGCAGTATTCGTCATTTTCTTTGACGGTAATCGCCAGTAAAAACAATCAATCGTATTTCCGATTTTGCGCGTATTTTAAACTTTACAAACTTTTTATTATTTCAAATAAAGAACTTATCTTTTTTCTTTGCAGCGATAATGTCGTTTAATGCGCGCCGTCAAAGATTTTCTTTTATATTTCCCAAAATTTTATTTATCATTCCCGAAACGCTGTAATCTAAAATATTATCGCCGTATTCAAATTTTACTCCTGCGATAAGCGACGGGTCTTCTTTAAATTCCGCGCGTCTGTTTGGAAAAGAAGCGTTTATTTTTTCTTCATAATCGCGCGTCATCAAACCGGCGTAATTTACGTTGATTTTTTTATTTTTTATCTCCCAAAAAAGCAGGTTGATAAAGAGTTTCAAATCTTTTTTTGAAAGACGCGCAAAAAGCCAGTTAAGCTCTTCATCGCTCATTTCTCCGTATTCGGCTGTAGACCGCGCAAGTTCTTTAATCAGCTCTCTTTTCATACCCTGCCTTCTCTATTTTGTCTAAAGCGCGCGCTAAAATCTTTTGTTTATCTTCTTCAGAAAATAAATTCTCAAAAACTTTTGACATAATTTTCCCGGAAATATCCGCAGAAATTTGCCCGACTTGCTTATTTAAGTTTTCAAATTCCATAGCGGCTTTTTGCTTTGCGTCGGCAATAATCTGCTCTGACTGCTTTTTTGCCTCGTTTTTAAGTTTTTCTTTGGTTTCTTCGGCTGAGGTTTTAGCGGCAAGAATTGCGGCGTTTGCGTCCGCCTGCGCTGATCCTAAAATTTTCTTCCTTTCAGCGCCTGCGTTTTCTAAAGCTATTTTAGCGTTTTGAGCGTCTTGCAAACTTTGCTCTATTTTACGTTTTCTTTCGTCGAGCATAGCTTTTATCGGCTTATACGCAAAACGCTTTAAAATATATGCGATAATAAGAAAATTTATTATTTGAAATATAAACAACGGCGTTTCAAGCCCCAGCAGATTTAAAATTTCCACATTATTTTCCTTATTTGTTCATCGTTAAGAAAGCAAAAAGCAAAGCAAAAATAGCGATAGCTTCAGCAAAAGCTATTGCAAGAATCATATTAGCCTGTATTTTTCCCGCAGCTTCTGGATTTCTTCCTATAGCCTCAACAGCTTTTGCGCCTATCATACCTATGCCGATAGCCGGTCCAAACCCTCCAAGCGCGATAAGAATGCCGCCTACTAAAGAAATTGACATAATACTTCCTCCGTTAATGTAAAGTTGAAAGTTGAAAATTAAAAGCAAACTGACGCGCATTTGTTAAAAAATCGGCTTTTTCAACGTAAAAAAACAATTTTTTTAGAAACGGCGCGCGCATCTGCCGCATTTCTTAACTGTTCATTCTATCTTTTTTAATGATGTTTTTCAGTTAATATATTCATAAACGCCATTGTAAGCATTGCAAAAACCAAAGCCTGAATAAGACCGACAAAAACTTCAAGAGGCATAACAAAATAAAAAGTTTTTTCCAAGAGCATATCGCCCGCGTAAATGTTTCCAAAAAGCCTAAAAGAAAAAGAAACGAACTTTACAAGTTCGCTTATAAATTCCAAAAAACCGACAAAAAGCATTATCGGAAACATTTTTAGAGAAATGAAACGGCTTAAATAAGATTTAAAACCCGTTTCTTTTATGCTGTAATAATGCGACGCTATTACAGTAATAACCGCAAGAGCAAGCGTCAAATTTAGGTCGCTTGTGGCGGCTCTTAAAAAAGCAAAACCGTGTTCGCCGTCTTCGTGCAAAACATTGTTAGGCAGAAATCTGACGCTTTCAAAACCCGGAATAAATTCAATTAAGTTTGCTGCGACAATAAAAATAAAAAAAGAAGTTACCCAAGGATAAATAAAAGACGCTCTTTGACCCGCTATATCTTTTACAGAATTATAAAAGTATTCCACCACAGATTCAAAAATATTCTGCAGCCTGCCGGGGCGCAAAGAAATTGTTTTTCCTAAAAGTATTACAATAGTTATAATCGCCGCGTCCGTCAACAAAGTGGCAAGTATTGTGTTTGTAACCGGAAAACCGGCTATGGTAAATAAAACTCCCGGAGCTATTGACATTTGCTCATTCCTGTTTTTTTAAAACTCCTATAGACAATAAATAATTTAGGGCGTCTTGGTCTTTATTGTCTAGTTTAAAAACTTCAATCCATTCTTTTACATGGCTGTCTTTATCGCCAAGCTGCGCGTAAGCGCCCGCCAAATTTTTTCTTGCGGCAATATGCTGAGGGAAAAGCTCTAATGTTTTTAAATAAGCGTCGCGCGCTTCTTCAAATTTATTTTGCAGCATATACAAATTCCCAAGCTGAGAATATGTTTCGGCATAATCGTAAGGACGTCTTTTAGCCCAGTCTTCAACCCAAATATTGTGCGGAGAATTTGCCATGCTTGCAGGATAATTTATATGCGCAAAAAGAGTTTGCTCGGCTTTTTGAAAATCTCCCGCGCGAACGTATAAACTTGCAAGATTGTGATAAGTTAAAGGAAATATGGGGTCTATGGTTAAATATTGATTGAAGTATTTAACGGCGTTGTTAAACGCTTCTTCTATCTTGTTATTTTGCGCGTCTACAATTTCCTGCGGTTTTCCCGTTTTAACGTATTCGTCTCTAAGTTTTACGGCGTCGTCAAAACTTTTTGAATACATTATGCCTGCAAGATATTTTGATTGAACGTAGTTGGGCGCAAGTTTCCAAAGTTTTTTAAAAGACTCTTCCGTTTTTATAGAGTCGCCGGCTTTCCATCTGTCTAAATGCACGTTTCCTTTAAAATATATAGACATTGGAAAACCCGGATTTTCTTTATTGACTTCTTCGTAAGTTGAAAGAGCTAAATCCCAGTTGTTCATTTTAGAAGCTTGTATAGCTTTTGAATGAAGCAAATCAGCCTTAAAATAGCCGTATAAAAATATCATACCATAAACAAAAACGGCAATCAAGACCGCCTGCAAAAATATTTTTATAAAGCGTTTTAGCGCGGTATCTTTTACAACTGACGGCGCAGGCGCGTTATTTAAAATGTTTATTCCGATAGTAAGCGTTACGGCAATTAACAGCCACAGCATCACTCCAGACGACACAAACCTCAAAGACACGCACACTGCGTCGTGCGAAAGTTTGGCGGCAAAAGCCGACAAAACGCCAAGCTGCAAATAAGCCATAGGCCCGTCTCGGGTTCCTTTTGAAAAGTGAAGATAAGAGATATTTTTATACCCCAGCGTAAAAATAAAAACTATCATGGTGAGAAATATGGAAAATCCGATAATTCCCTCGTCAAACCAAACTTCAAGGTATTCGTTTTCAGGGTGGTCGCTTTCGGTATTGTGTTTTCCCTCTATAAAAAATATTTGAGGGCGTCTCCACGCAGGATACGTTACGTAAAAAGAACCTATGCCTGTTCCAAAAACCGGATTTGTATTAATCATTTCCCAAGCGGACGCCCATGTGCATATTCTAAAAGACAAACTGTCTATTCTTTTTTTAGACAGATGCGCTATCCCGCCGCCCACGACGGCAAGCACTAACAAAGCTATAACCGAAGTATATATTAAAACTTTCGTATTTAATTTTTCTCTAAAGAAAACTGTAACGTAAAAAACTATAAAAGTAAAATTCCCTGCGGCGTAAGCAAGCCACGCGCCTTTTGAATAAGTAAAAAACGTGCATGCTGAAATTAACACCCACAAAAACGCAAGATAAAACGCCCTGCGGTATAAAAACATTGCAAGCGTTACAGGACCCATAACTATAAGAAAATCGCCGTAAAAGTTAGGATTTCCAAAAGTAGAAAAAATTTTATTTGAAAAAGCCTGCCGCCAAGCAAACGGGTCAAGCCCGGCATCAGGAGGAGGGGGGAAGAAATGGTAATCTATAAGCTGTATAATTCCGTAGACGCATACTATATAAGACGCGGCGATAAGCCAATTTTTAATTTTAAGAAGTTTTGCGTCAGAGCCAAATTCGCTTATTATAATACAGGCTAATCCGCAATAGATAAAACGTTTTATAAACTCGTTAAAACTAGCGTATTTAAACGGCGAAAAAGAAAAAGAGACCGCTGCGGAAAGTAAAAAAAGCAAAAGAGGAAATATAAAAATAAAATTTTTCTTTAAAACGCCGAAATCCCATTCTTCAACTTTTAAAACAAGCCACGTCATCACCAAAAAAAGCCCGCCGATATGCAAAATTGTTATTTTTATTTGCGCGGAATCGTAGGTTTTAAGATAAAACGCGACGGCGATGAGAAAATACAGTATGGGAATTCCGTAAAAGATTATTTTTTTCAGGATTGTTTTTAATATTTCAGAATAAGAATACATTGCCAAACCTTATATAATAAAAGATAGCCGATGATAGGATTTGAACCTACGACCCATTGCTTACGAAGCAATTGCTCTACCAGCTGAGCTACATCGGCGTAAAAACTGCAAAATATTTATTGATTATACTTTTTCACAAATAATTAGTCAATAAAAAAGCAACCCCGCGGTTATCGCCGATTGCTTTAAAATATCTACAATATGCCGAGGGGCAGAATCGAACTGCCGACACACGGTTTTTCAGACCGTTGCTCTACCGACTGAGCTACCTCGGCTTTAACTACAATCAAAAATGTCTTTTTTAGCTTTGCCGAAACTTAAATAAGCGCAATTTTACAACGCTTATTAATTTTTAATCGTCGGCATATTTTTCAAACGCTTTTTTCCCAGCTTCAAACGCTTCGCTTATTTTGTCTTTGCCAGACATCACTTTTTCTTTACCTTCCGCGTAGACTTTGCGACCTGCGTCTTTTACTTCGCCGCTTAAATCGTTCACTGTATCCGCAAAATCTTCGCCCATCTTTTTCAAATTATATCTAGTTTCTCTTCCGGATTTAGGAGCGTATAAAATTCCCAAAGCTGCGCCGATAATTCCGCCTAAAAGAAAAGCAAACAACGTATCTTTGTTATCGCACATTTTAATCCTCCAAGCGTTTTTTATTCTTTTTAACAATACTTGAGACAATATAATAGAGCGCTGAAAATAACGACAAGACAGGCGCGGAAACTTTTCCAGTGATTTCGGCAACCTTTCCCGAAACTTTATTTACCATGTCAATATCGCCGTTAATTTTCTGCAAAACAAGCTCCGCCTGCCTC
>JAISLV010000134.1 GCA_031277075.1 Endomicrobium sp.
CAGATACTGAAACAAGTTCAGTATGACAGACATAACAGCAAATACAAAAAATGGTCAAAGGGACGTATAAGTTGACCGCTTTTCAAAAGTATGTTTCGCTTTCCCATTGTGTGAAAGTGCAAGAAATGTCTAAGGCTAGCAACTGTTATTCGTTGTTGCCGTTGTCCGTCCGTCGTTGCCGTTGCCCGTCATACTGAACTTGTTTCAGTATGACAGACATAACAGCAAATACAAAAAGTGGTCAAAGGGACGGAAAAGTTGACCGCTTTTCAAAAGTATGTTTCGCTTTCCCATTGTGCGAAAGTGCGAGACAATGTCTAAGACTAGCGTCTGCCGTTCGTTGCTGTCCGTTGCTGTTCGTCGTTATCCGTCGTCGTTGCCGTTGCCCGTCATTCTGAACTTGTTTCAGAATCTGCCGTTAAAGCAGTTTTAACAGCAAATACCCCGTCGCTAACGCGCCGCCCCTTTTAATAAAAGGGGAATCAATGGCAAGGTCAAAAGGTTATGCTCAAGTGGTCAAAGGGACAGAGGAATTGACTACTGTTTCCTTTTATGCTTGTATGAAAGAGGAGCGGTTGCTTAGCTGTTTTCTCTGCCGTCGTTAACGCGATAATAAAAAACAAAAAAGAAAAGATAAAACCATGGATGAAACAATAATAAAAATTAAAGACGTCAACAGAATATACCGCGACACAAACGGACATAAAATTTACGCCTTGAGAAATGTCAATTTAGATATTTATAAAGGCGAGTTTATTTCTTTTATCGGTCCTTCAGGCTGTGGAAAAACAACGCTTTTGCGCCTTATTGCCGGGCTTGACATTCCGCAATCGGGCGAACTTTTAACAGGCGGACAAAAAATAAAAAAGCCAAGTTTTAAACGCGGCTATATTTTTCAGCAGCCAACGCTTTTTCCTTGGAAAACCGTAGAAGAAAACGTCGCCGCAGGACTTAAAGCGCGAAAAATATTTAAAGAAAAAAAAGGCGAAATAAAAGAATATATAAACTTGGCGGGCTTAAACGGATTTGAAAAAGCGTATCCGCACGAAATATCCGGCGGTATGGCGCAAAGAGCGGCTATTATAAGAGCTTTAATCAACGAACCCGAAGTATTACTTTTAGACGAGCCTCTTGCCGCGCTAGACGCTTTTAAGCGCGTAGAAATGCAGGCGCTTCTTTTACGAATATGGGACGCTACAAAAACAACTATGGCTTTTGTTACGCACGACGTAGACGAAGCTATAGTTTTAAGCCAAAGAATAGTCATTATGACGGCGCGCCCCGGGAAAATAAATAAAATCGTAGAAGTAAAACTAGGAAAAAACAGAGACCGAAATAACGACGATTTTATAAGTTTGCGCAAACAAATATTAGAAGAACTTCACTTGGCGTCGTCTGCCGACGCTCCTGAACCTGAATATTTAATTTAAGTAAAAAAAACGGTTTTATAACGCCGCGCGGCAATTACAAGCGCTATCGGTTTTTAGAGACCTCAGTCTCTTTATTTACTTTTTCTAAAAAGTGTTTTACCATTTTTGTTTCGTCGTCAAACTCAAGCAAAAAAGCGTCGTGTCCGTAAGTTGATTTTATTTCTATATAAGTTGTGTCATAACCTTTAAGTTTAAGCCGTTTTACCATTTCTTCCGACTGATACGACGGATAAAGCCAGTCTGAAGCGAAAGATATTATTAAAAATTTAACGTCTCTTTTATCCGAAGTTTTAACTAAAATCTTATTTGACACGTCAAAATAATCCATAGCTTTTGATATATACAAATAAGAGTTTGCGTCAAACCGTTTTACAAAAGAATCGCCTTTGTAGCGCAGATACCCCTCAACTTCAAAATCGGACGCGATTGAAAAAGAGTATCCCTCTTCTTTCAAATTACGCGAAAATCTTTCTTCCATAGACTTGTCGCTCATATAAGTGATATGTCCTATCATTCTTGCGACCGACAGACCGCCGTCTGGCGAAGAGTTTGTTTCATAATAATTCCCGTTATTCCATTTAGCGTCTGACATTATGGCTTGACGGGCTACTTCGTTAAAAGCTATTTGCTGCGGCGAATGCTTCATAGCTGTGGCTATAGCTATAGCCGAAGATATGCTTTCAGGGTAAGAAACCGCCCATTGCAAAACCTGCATGCCGCCCATAGAACCGCCGGCAACCGACAAAAGTTTTTTTATCCCTAAATAATCTATAAGTTTTTTTTGCGCGGCGACCATATCCGCTATCGTTATAACGGGAAAAGAAAGAGCGTAGGGCTTTTTTGTTTCAGGGTTAAGCGAAGAAGGACCTGTGCTGCCCGAACAGCCGCCTATGACATTAGAACAAATTACAAAATATTTATCGGTATCAAAGGCTTTGCCCGGTCCTATCATATCGTCCCACCAGCCCGGCTTTTTAGCGTCTTTGTGAAACCCAGCGGCGTTTGCGTCGCCTGAAAAAGCGTGCGCTATATAAATCGCATTGCTTTTATTTTCGTTGAGTTTTCCGTAAGTTTCATAAACTATGGAAACGTCTTTAAGTTCTCTGCCTGATTCTAAAACCATTGCGTCAAACTTAAACGTTTTAGTTTCAACTATTCCTAATGATTTTTCTTTTTTTATATTCATGGTTGTTTATTATACTAAAAAAACGGATGAACACGAACGGCGCGCTGAACTTGTTTCAGTGTCTGTTGTTTATTATTTAACGGCAGATGCTGAAACGAGTTCAGCATGACGAATTAACTGCATTACGAATTAACGGCAACAATGGCAACGGCATTCTTTTTGCCGTCGCCCAAAACTGACGCGAACGCGTCGCCATGAACTTGTTTCAGGGTCTTCAATGTCTAGGGTCTGTCGTTTATTATTTAACGGCAGATGCTGAAACAAGTTCAGCATGACGAATTAACTGCATTACGAATTAACGGCATTGCAAATTAGCGGCAACGGCTTTCAAGTTCAAGACGCTTTTTTACAAATTCTTTTATCAAATCCGCCGCGGGTTCCACGCCAAAACGCGACGTATTTACGCACAGATGATACGAGCTTGCCGCGCCCCAAACTTTTCCCGTATAGTTCCCATAATATTTTGCCCGCTCTTTATCGGTTTTTTCCAAAATTTGAGCGGCTTTTTCTTTTGTAATATTTTCTTTTTCGCAGACGCGTTTTATTCTGTCTTCAAAATCGGCGCAAATAAAAACGCTCGCTAAATTTTTGTGTTCTCTTAAAACGTAGTCGGCGCAACGACCGACAAAAATCCCGCTTTCTTTGCGGGCGAGCGCGCGTATAATGTCGCTTTGAATTTTAAATAGAGAACAGCTGGTATTTCCTGAACTTGAATAATTAAAGCTGACCGCAGAAGAAATTTGTTCGGCTATATTTCCTACAAAAAGCAAAAAATGCGGCTTTTCATCGTTTTCTTCAATAAAATTTTCGTTAAACCCGCTTTTTTTAGCGGCGATTTGCAGGAGCGCTTTATCGTAAAAAGAAACGTTCAAATCTTTTGCGAGTTTTTGAGCGATTAAAAGCCCGCCCGAACAATATTGTCTGGCTATGGTTATCGCAAATTTTTTGCTCATTTTACAATCCTCCCGCGCATTTTTTTTAATTCAAAATAAAGAACCGCAGCGCAAACAATAAAGGATAAAAAATCCGATACGGGCATGCTTAGCCAAACGCCTTTAATTCCAAAAAATTTCGGCAAAATTATAATGAGAGGTATAAGAAATAGAGTTTGTCTTGTAAGCGATAAAAAAATCGTTTTATAGGCTTTGCCTATGCTTTGAAAAAACGCCGACGCCACTATCTGCACGCCGACAAAAGGAAAAACGAAAAAAACATAGCGAAGTCCCGGCGCCGTAATATCTATAAGTTCTTTTTCATTTGAAAACAGAGAAGCCGTCGCGCGCGGAAACAATTCTACAATTAAAAATCCCGCCGTCATTACTACTACGGCTGCCGCTATTGATTTTTTTAACACAGATATAACTCTTACATACAGCCCCGCACCGTAATTATACCCTGCAATAGGCTGCATTCCCTGATTTATGCCAAAAATTATCATTATAAACAAAAACGCGACGCGGTTGACTATGCCGTAAGCTCCTATAGCCAAATCTCCCCCGTAAAAAGAGAGTTCTCTATTTACAAGTATAACTATAACGCAAGTCGCGGCGTTAAGCAAAAACGGCGCAAGCCCTATTGAAATAATGCCCGAAACTATTTGATATTTTAATTTATAAATTCCTTTTTTGAAGTGAAGGAAATTTCTTTTATCTGCAAAAAAATAGAACTGCCATGCCAAAACGACGGCTTGAGAAATTATCGTCGCAAAAGCGCTGCCTCTTATTCCCCAGCGAAAAACAAAAATAAACAATGCGTTTAAAATTAAGTTTATAACTATAGTCACAAGAGTGGCGTACATTGATTTTTGCGGATGTCCCGCCGAACGCATTAGAGAGTTTAAACCCCAATACATATGAGTTATGACATTTCCTGCAATAATTATCGCCATAAAGTCGTAAGCGTAGGGCAAAACGTTTTCGCTTGCGCCGAAAAATATAAGTATCGGCTTTAAAAAAATTAAAACCGGTATTGTAAGACCTATACCCATTATAAAATTTAAAGAAACTACATTGCCCAAAATATATCCCGCCGCTTCATAATCTTTTTGCCCAAGCCTTAAAGATAATAATGCGGCTGCGCCCACGCCTACAAGCGCGCCGAAAGCCGCCCCCAAATTCATAAGCGGGAAAGTTATAGACAGCCCCGACAATGCCAAAGAGCCTACGCCATGACCTATAAAAACGCTGTCGGTAATATTGTAAATTGACGCCGCAGCCATAGCTATAATGGCGGGAACCGCGTATTGAATAAGCAGTTTCCCTACGCTGTCTGAACCT
>JAISLV010000207.1 GCA_031277075.1 Endomicrobium sp.
TTTAGACGCATATAGAAAACATATAATTTGCGTTATTATAGACGTATCGCAAGCGCGGGCTTTATGGTTTTTAGATACTCCGTTTTGTAATAGTTGTTTGCAAAAAGGGATGGAATATGAACAGAAGAAAATTTATAAAATCGGCTGCTTTTGCCGCGCTTGTAACAGCGGCTGCTTCAAAATTTCCTAAAGCGGTTCTTTCTCAAAATACGCCGGGCGTTTCTTCTTTGCCAGACGTCGTAGGAGTGAGAAACGGGACGCCTGTTGAAATGTTTAGAAAAGGCATAGACGCTCTGGGATGCATGCAGGCTTTTGTGAAACCCGGTCAAAAAGTTATTATAAAACCTAATATTTCTTTTGATTCGGGTCCCGAACGCGGGGCAAACACCAACCCAGACCTTGTCGCTGAAATTGTCCGCCAAGCAAAAGCCGCAGGAGCTTCAAACGTTAGCGTATTTGACCATACTCTTAACGAGTGGCGGTCTTCTTATAAAAACAGCGGAACTCAAGACGCCGTTGAGCGCGCGGGCGGAACTATGCTTCCTGCAAACGACGGCAAGTATTATGAATATATGAGACGCCCTCAGGCGAAAAAACTAAAAGAAAGCGCTTTGTTTAAACAGATGCTTGAAGCCGACGTTTTTATAAATGTCCCGATATTAAAAAATCACGGCGGCGCAAAAATGTCTTGCGCTATAAAAAATCTTATGGGCGTCGTTTGGGACAGGCGTTCGTGGCACGGCAACGGCTTAAATCAGTCTATAGCCGAAGTTTTGTATTATATAAAGCCTTCGTTAAACGTGATTGACGCCTACCGCGTCTTGCGCGCAAACGGACCGCGCGGCGTAAGCGTTGACGACGTTGACATAAAAAAATATATGATAATTTCAAAAGATATAGTCGCCGCAGATTCTGCGGCTTTAGGCGTCATAGGATACGGATTGAGCGACGTTCCATATGTGAAAATAGCAGGCGATTTAGGTTTTGGGGAATACGATTTGTCAAAATTGAAAATTGAAAGAATATCTATTAATTAAATTAAAAATTGAAAGAATTTATATTTTAGTTTTAGGCAAAATTGAACAAACGCAGCCGCGCGCCGATATTTTTTATTCTTAACGGTTGTCAAAGGTCTTTATGTTTTCAAAAAAAACGCCGCGGCGTTTGCGCATAGCTTTTGCCGCTGTTTCTTTTATCCTAACGCTGACGGCTTTTGCTAAAGGATACAATATTCTTTGCGGCTGGTTTTCTTTGCAGTTTGGGGCGGCTTTTGCAAAGTTGTTTGCGGCGTTTTCGTTTCCTTTGTTAACCATAGTCGTTTCAACGGTTATTTTTACTTTTTTCTTAGGGCGTTTTTATTGTTCAGTAATGTGTCCTTTGGGGATTTTGCAGGATATAATATCTTCTTTTAATTTTTTTTCAAAAAAAACCGTCGTATATAATTTTAAAAAAACCCGTTATTTAACCGCCGCCGTTTCAATAGCTTTGCTCGTCTCGGGATGGGCTTTAGCTTTTACCGTATTAGACCCGTATTCAAATTTCGGACGTATCGCCGTTTCGCTGTTTAATCCTTTTATAATTTTTGTTCATAATCTTATTTTGCCGCTTCAGCCCATGTCTAGTCCCGTCAACGATTTGCGTTTTCTTTTGGCAAGCGGAATTTTGCATTTGGCGGTTTTATCTTTTATTGTTTTTAAATGGAAAAGATTGTTTTGCGTAGCAATATGTCCCGTAGGAACGGTTTTAGGACTGTTTTCAAAAAAATCTTTTTTTTCTTTGAGCATAGACAAAAATAAATGCGTTTCTTGCGGACAATGCGCGCAAGTTTGTCCGTCGGCGGCTATAGACGTAAAAAATGAAAAAAGTTTAAGCAATGAAACATGCGTGCGGTGTATGAACTGCCTGCCTGTCTGTAAATTTAACGCTTTAACGTTTGCTCGCCAAAAACCTGAGTTTTCCGAAACCGATTTGGCAAAAAGAGATTTTCTTGCAGGCGGAGCTTTAACCGCCGTCGCTTTTGCAGGCGGACTGACTTTTAAACCAAGCTCAAAAGCAAGTCCTATAAACGCCGAAAACCTTATAGTTCCTCCGGGCGCGGGTTCGCAGCGGCGTTTCGCTTCAAAATGCACGTCGTGTTTAGTTTGCGTTGCAAATTGTAAAGGCGGGGTTTTAAAATTCGCAGGCAAACACAAGCCCGTTTATTTGGAATTTGACAAAGGTTTTTGCGAGTATAATTGTAATAATTGTTCAAGTATATGTCCTACGGGCGCGCTTGAAAAGATGTCAATAGAAGAAAAACGCCTTTGCAAAATAGGTCTTGCGGATATTGAGATTGACCGTTGCGTTACCGTTACAAACGGCACAGAATGCGGGGCTTGCGCGGAGCAATGCCCGACGGGCGCGCTTCAAATGCGCGATACGGAAAACGGAGCGAGGCTTCCTTATTTTATAAGCAAAGAACTTTGCATAGGCTGCGGCGGCTGCGAAAACGCCTGTCCCGTAAAACCTGAACCTAAACGCGCGGTTTTTGTAAATCCTATACCATTACAGCTTAAAGCAGAAAAAGCCGACGAGTTTTTTAGAAAAATCAGAGCGGAAACTAAACAACCCGAGCCGCGGCAAGAAAACGGCGAATGGGGATTTTAAAAAAGCGGAAAATAATCGGTTTGAACAAAACGCATAAAGACAGGCATAGCGCGGCAAGACGCAATACAAATTATAGTTTTTAAAGGGGGATTTTATGCTTGGGTATACGGAAATTTTAGTTATTGCGCTGGCTATTTTAATATTTTTCGGAGCAAAGCGCATTCCCGAAATATTTAAAGCGTTCGGCAGGGCTTCATATGAATTTAAGAAAGCTAAAGAAAACATAAAGCAGGAGTCAAAAGAGTTTATTGAAGCGGCTGAAGAATCCGCCGCAGCGCAAGACGACCAAGTAAAAAAAGACGATGGAAAACAAAAATAAGCAGGATGCAAAGTCTTTTATAGAGCATTTTGAAGAACTCCGCATAACTTTATTTAAATGTATCATAGCGGTTGCGATACTGTTTGTTCCGTCGTTTTTTGCCGCTCCTAAAGTCATAGATTTTTTAATATTGTGGAGCTGCCCGCCTGAAATTGCAAAACTAAACTATTTTGCGCCGATGGAAGTTTTTATAATTCAAATGAAGCTCGCCGCCGCGCTTTCTTTTGCAATATCTTTTCCGTATTGTATTTGGCAAGTTTGGAAGTTTTTGCTTCCCGCTTTATACGAAAGCGAACGAAAAGCGTTAAAATGGTGGGCGTTTGCGTCAGTTTTTCTTTTTGTTTCAGGCGCGGTTTTCTGCGCGGCGCTGATACTTCCTATGATAATGAAATTTTCCGCAGGGTTTTCTTCTCAAAGCCTTCAGCCTGTAATAAGTTTATCGTCGTTTTTAAATTTGGCGGGCTGGCTTATTTTGGCTTTTGGAGCAATGTTTCAATTTCCTCTTGCCGTAATGCTTGGAGTCCGTTTTGGACTTGTAAAATATTCTTTTCTTGCGGACAAACGCCCATATGCGATAGTTTTGATTTTAATAATCGCCGCCTTTCTCACCCCGCCTGACGCAATAAGCCAAATAATGCTTGCCGTTCCCACATATTTGCTTTTTGAAATCGGGCTTTTCCTTTCAAAAAATTTTGAAAAAAAGAAAAAAGACGCGGCAAACCGACAGCCTTTGACTGAACCGCATTTTACAAAACAGCCCGCGCCTGACGCGTCTAAACCAAAAGACGACGCAATGCTTGATTTTTATATACAGGAAGAAAACAAAAAGCGCGATTAGATTTATAGACTTCCGTTTATGCCTGCAGGTTTTGCGGCTTAGAGGACTTGTAAAATCATTTAAAAACGACGCCTAAAATATTAAGAAAAAACAGGTTGACAATTCTACAGGTATTGTTGTATTATTATCTCGCCCACAATATGTAGCGAACGGCGTCTTGCCTTTTAAATTTTGAATTTAATAAGAGACAAAAAATGAAATGTCCTTTTTGCGGCAGTCTTAAAGACCAAGTAATAGATTCGCGCCCTATAGAACATACCTCTGCAGTTAAGCGGCGCAGGGAATGCAGCGAATGCAAAAAACGCTATACCACATTTGAACGCCCCGAAGAAATTTCATTAATGGTCGTAAAATCCGACAATCGCAGGGAACCTTTTGACAGAAAAAAAATATGGAGCGGCATAGACAGAGCTTGCCGTAAGCGCCCGATAGCTGCCGAGACTATAGATAAAATGGTCAACGAAATAGAAAACGAGCTTATGGGCGAATACGTTATGGAAATTCCCTCAAGCCTTATAGGCGAAAAAATTTTGGAAAAACTTTGGGGTATAGATTTGGTCGCTTATATAAGGTTTGCGTCGGTCTACAGAAAATTTGCCGATATAGACACATTTATGCAGGAACTTAAAAAATTGAAAAAAGAACACGCTAAAAGGCTTACGAAAGATTAACCGTATCTCGCTGCGTTTAGCCGCTTGAATTTTTTACGCCGCTTGCGGTCAATATTGTCAAGCGCAAGACTGGCAGATTTTCACAAAAATAAAATACCCGCGCCGATTTGTCAGACACCCAATATTGATTTATCAAATTGCCGCTTTACAAGTCAGTTTTGTTAAGGCGGTTTTAAAAGGAGTTTAAGTTTTTTTTCGTCATACAGTACAGCCGCTTGACGCGGCTGTTTTTTTGCCGACAAAATACGGAAAAATTATGTATTTCAAAAATAATTGTCATAAAACAAGCGGGAGGCACAGATGGCACGGACTAAAGAAGAGTTGATTTCGGAAAACGCGGCGAAACTTACAAAAAACGCGCTTACGGTATTGCAAAAAAGGTATTTAAAAAAAGACGACAACGGCGTCCCTGTTGAATCGCCTGAAGATTTATTTTACAGGGTTGCTCAAAACATAGCGCAAGCCGACAAAATATACGATAAAGATTCAGACGTCGCGGCTTTAACCGAAGAATTTTATCTTGCTATGTCCGCGCTTGATTTTTTGCCTAACTCCCCTACGCTTATGAACGCAGGACGCCACTTACAGCAGCTTTCCGCCTGTTTTGTGCTTCCTATAGAAGATTCTATGGACTCAATTTTTGAAACGCTTAAAAATACGGCTTTAATACATAAATCGGGCGGGGGAACGGGCTTTTCTTTTTCGCGGCTGCGCCCAAAATCCGACGCGGTAAAAACCACAAGCGGCGTGTCTTCTGGTCCCGTGTCTTTTATGCAGGTTTTTAACGCCGCCACCGAAGCTATAAAACAGGGCGGCACGCGGCGCGGCGCAAATATGGGAATGCTGCGCATAGACCATCCCGACATTTTAGATTTTATCGCCTGTAAAGATAAAAACGACAGCTTAAACAATTTCAATATTTCAGTAGCCGTTACAAAAGAGTTTATGGACGCGCTTGAAGAAGAGGAAGATTACGTTCTTTATAATCCCAGAAACGGAAAGCCCGCAGGCAAACTTAACGCAAAAGAAGTTTTCAATAAAATAGTTGACCAAGCGTGGAAAAACGGCGAGCCCGGCATAGTTTTTATAGACAAAATGAACGATAATAATCCTACGCCAAACGTAGGATTAATTGAATCCACAAACCCTTGCGGCGAGCAGCCGCTTTTGCCGTTTGAGTCTTGCAATTTAGGCTCTATAAATTTGGGACATTTTGTAAAAGACGGAGACGTTGACTGGGAAAAACTTGAAAAAACCGTTAAAACAGCCGCGCATTTTTTGGACAATGTCATAGATATGAACAATTACCCCATACAAAAAATCGGCGAAATTACGCGCTCAAACAGAAAAATAGGGTTGGGTATTATGGGTTGGGCGGATATGCTTTTGTATATGGGCATTCCTTACGGTTCGCACGATTCTTTAATGCTTGCAGAAAAAGTTATGAGTTTTATACAAACAAAATCGCGCGAAATGTCTGAAGAACTTGCTCTTAAAAGAGGCGCGTTCCCAAATTTTAAACAAAGCGTTTTCGCCAAAGGAAATCCTATAAGAAACGCGACTTCTACGACGATAGCTCCTACGGGAACTATCGGCATAATAGCGTCGGCTTCAGGCGGGATAGAGCCTATTTTTGCCCTCGTCTATAAAAGAGCCAATTGCCTTGACAACGAGGAAATGTATGAAGTAAATCCCTATTTTGAACAAATAGCTAAAGAGCAGGGTTTTTATTCAGCAGAATTGATGAATAAAATAGCCGAGAAAGGAACTGTTTACGGCATAAAAGAAATACCCGAAAAAATCAAAAAAGTTTTTGTAACATCGCACGATATAAGCCCCGAAGACCATATAAGAATGCAGGCGGCTTTTCAGAAATTTACCGACAACGCAGTTTCTAAAACCGTAAATTTTCCTAACAGCGCGACTAAAGAAGACGTAAAAAAAGTTTATATCCTCTCTTATAAAATGGGATGCAAAGGCGTCACAGTCTACCGCGACGGAAGCCGCGATATGCAGGTGTTAAACCTTGCAAATAAAAAGGACGGAAGCGGCGCGCCTGTAGAAGTAAAAGAGAAAAAGCCGAGAACCAGACCCAGAAAAACGGCGGGCTTTACCTTTCTTATGCACACGGGCTGCGGAAAAATGTATGTGACTATTAACGAAGACGAACAAGGCGCATGCGAGCTTTTTACGCAGCTTGGGAAATCAGGCGGATGCACGTCGTCGCAGTCTGAAGCCGTCGCAAGAATGATTTCGCTTGCTTTAAGAAGCGGTGTTGACCAGCAGGATATTATAAATCAGCTTAAAGGCATAAGATGTCCGTCGCCTACGCTTGCCGAAGGCGGCGCTATTTTATCTTGCGCCGACGCGCTTGCAAAGGCTTTAGAAGCCTACAATAAAGAAAAAATGACGCCCGCTCTTTTTGAAGAAGCGGTGTCTCAATCCGAACCATATGCGCATATTGAGCGTTCCGTTGTTGAAGGTCAGCCTTCAAAAAAAAATAAACGCGATTATTCTTTAGACCCAAACGATAATTTCTCCGGTTCTTGCCCGCAATGCCCCGAATGCGGCGAAATGCTCACTTTCGCCGAAGGCTGCGTAGTATGCCGCGACTGCGGATATTCTAAGTGTTGGTGATAACGGCGGCAAAGAACGCGGCTAAGCGGCTAAGCGGCTAGGCAAGCTGAAAAAAAGCCATAGACGCATAGAGGCATGCCGCAAATTCCACTTTCCATTGCTTTTCGTCTTTAAATTCCCCTTTTGCAAAAGGGGTGGACGCGCAGACAATGTCTGCGCGGACGGGGTATTTGTAGTTTTTCTTTGCCGTTGCCTTTCGCCGTCATTGCGGCAAAAGCCGCAATCTTTCTTTTGTCGTTGTTTTTTTGCCTTTAGCAGTTAATTCCCCTTTTGTAAAAAGGGGAATTAATCGCTAAAGATAGAGAAAAATTGCGGGTAAATTTGGGAATATATTTTGAAAATAATAAAATTTTTTATTGCGGGCTATATTTTGATTTTTGCGTCTGCGTTTAACGTTTTTGCGCAAAACATCGCCTCTGACGAAGATTTTTACAGAGCCGCCGAATCTTCTAATTATTCCGCGATTGCGTTTTATAAAATCATAGAAAGACGCGATGATAAAGCCAATATTTATTTTTCGCCTTACGCTCTTTACGCGGCTTGTTCAATTCTTTTTGAAGGAACGACAGGCAAAACTTACGATAATTTTTTAAACGCTTTTGATTTTCCAGACGATTTGGTAAAGCGGCGCGAAATATTTGCAAGCTGGATTAAATCAAAAGAAAAAGCGGTTATAAAAAATTATTTTTGGCTTTCAAATAATTATCAATATTTAAACGCGTATAAACGCGTGCTTGAAAAATATTATTTCGCAGATTTCAACGCTAAAATAAATTTTACGAAAAAATCGGTTTTCAACAAGATAAACAAAAAAATCGGCGGTATAGGCGCGCGGTTGTCTCAAGAAAACGCGTTTGGCGAAAACGCTCAAGCCGTTTTGGCAAACGTCGTTAATTTTTACGGGAAATGGAAAGAACCTTTTGAGAAAACCGAAAACCTTGACGAAGATTTTTATCTCTCA
>JAISLV010000053.1 GCA_031277075.1 Endomicrobium sp.
GAGTTAGATTTAAGGAATATAGGCAAGCAGGTAAGAAAAGCGCAAGTGCAGATAGAAAACGGAATATATCAAAAGAAGGCGAAGTTTTTAAAGTTGACGATAGAAAAGAAAGAAATAGATGAAGAAAAGGTAAAAGCAGCGCGATTGAAAGCAGGTATCAAAGGATATGTAACGAATTTAGAATGCGACGGACAGATAGTTATAAACGGCTATCATAATTTATTTAAGGTAGAAAAGAGTTTTAGGATGACCAAGAGCGACTTGAAAGCGCGTCCGATATTTCATCAGACTAGAGATAGCATAGAGGCACATTTGACGGGATGTTTTGCGGCATTAGCTATTTGCAGATACATACAAGAAAGAACAAATATCAGCATAAAGAGATTTGTTTGTAAATTGGAAGTTTTAAGGACGGCAATTATAGAGATTGCAGGACAAGAACACGTAGCTAACCCCTGCCATTGATATTGAAATGCAAAAACTTGTAAAAAAGCTCTAATCTGTGTGGTCGCCAAAGCGGGAAAGTCAGGTGATAAAGCCGCTTTTATATTCAGTTATGGATGTGTAGGGGTCTCGGCGTCATTTAAAAAAACTTAAAAGTTCGTCCTTGCGGGGCGGTTTTTTATTTTACAGAATTAAAACTAAATTGTTGTTACGGTTCTACTTGAAGCGGAAGTGTGATATGATTGCAAACAGCAAACAGAAAAAAACGCAGCGTTTTTATATTCTTCTTTATTTTAATTTTTTTAAAAGCAAAAACATAAAATTCGCATATTTTTGCAATGGCTGACAATTTTAAAATTGTCTCAAACTTAGATAAAACTAACGCCGCCTGTCGCTTTACGCGATTAAAAACCCCGCCCGTCATCTTACTTTTCTTTCTTTGACGTTGTTAAAATTTCAACTTTACCGCCTTTAACCGCGATAGCTTGTTTATTATTGATTAGCCGTAAATCTATTTTCTCTGAATAGTCGGCAATGATTTTTTGCGACGCTTTTTTAAACGGGAATTCGCCATAATGAGCGACAATGTAAAAATCAACAATATTGAGCGCTGAAAAATTGCCGTTTAACTTTGGAGCTTTGCCGGGATTGTCCATATATTTTACGTATTCAATGTTAGGACATACAACCATAGCTCCTGCAGAAGCTCCAATATATAATTTACTTTTTTTGATATGTTCTAAAATTAGTTCGTCTGTTTTCGTTCGTTTTAATTCTTGTAAAAGAAAGAACGTATTGCCGCCTTCAACAAAAACAATGTCAGCGTTTGCGATTTTATCTTTTATTTCTTTACTGCCAGCGTTTGAGATTTCTAACTCATTAACTTCTAAACCGAGTTTGAATAGAGCTTTTTTATCCGCGTCAACATAAAAAGTAATTTTTTCAACTATGCTGGCAGTGGGAATAAAACAAACTTTTTTTTGTGAAAGCCCGCCGGCAAATTTTGGCAATAAGTTAGCCGCGCCTGAAAAATACGACGTTAAAAATAAGTTTTTCATTTATATCCTTTGTTTATTCTAATCGTTTTGCATCGTAGAAAGTTGTTGCCGCTCATTTTAAATGGGTGTCTTGCAAAAACCTATAATGTACGTAATTGCCGCAAATTTTACGGCAGGTCAAAGAAGAAAATGAAGGGCGTCCTAAGAGCAAGGACGGACAAATTTTCTGACGCCCAAATGCCGCAGAGACAATGTCTCGCGCAGGCAAGGACGGGCGTTAGGGTTTTTAGAGACGCCCAAATGTCAACAAGTTTGCTATTTTTGAAAGAATAAACCGCGCCGCGCAAAGCGTCTGCGCTATTTTGCTTTGCCTTGATTTGCCACCGCTTCCATAGCTTTTTTTACTTCTTCGGGGTCGCCTATATAATAGCTTTTAATGGGTTTAAGGTTATCGTCAAGCTCATAGACCAAAGGCATTGCCGTAGGAATGTTTAAATTTACTATAGCGTCGTCGCCGATATTGTCTAAATATTTTACTAAAGCTCTTAAACTGTTTCCGTGCGCGGCGATAATTATTTTTTTGCCTTCTTTTATTTTAGGCGCTATTTCTTCTTCCCAATAAGGCACGACTCTTGCGACGGTGTCTTTTAAGCATTCGGTAAGCGGAATTTCGTTTTTTGCAAGATTTGCATACCTTGCGTCTTTGCCCGCGTATCTTTCGTCGTCTTCGGTTAGCGGCATAGGGGGAACGTCGTAGCTTCTTCTCCAAATTTTTACCTGTTCTTCGCCGTATTTTGCCGCCGTTTCGCTTTTGTTTAAGCCTTGCAGCGCGCCGTAATGCCTTTCGTTAAGTTTCCAGCTGTTTATTACAGTTATCCAGTTTAAATCCATATTGTCCATAACCGTCCAAAGCGTTTTTATCGCTCTTTTTAAAACAGAAGTATAAGCTAAATCAAATGTAAAACCTTCTTTTTTAAGGTATTCGCCCGCTTTTTTAGCTTCTTCTTTGCCTTTTTCCGATAAATCTACGTCTGTCCATCCCGTGAACCTATTTTCTTTGTTCCAAACGCTCTCGCCATGTCTGATTAAAACAATTTTATACATAATTTCTCTCCTGTAAAATATTTTAAAAATGATTTTACT
>JAISLV010000125.1 GCA_031277075.1 Endomicrobium sp.
CCCTATACGCCGCAATACTATTTGAACCTCGCCGAAGTTTCGGGTCTTAAAAAAATTAAAGAGCTTTACGCTTACGATATGGACGTTTCAAGCGACGAAAGAGTAGGCAGGCTTGAAAGAGTAGTAAGCATGGCAAAGAAAAAAATGCATATGTTAAAAATAAGAACTCTTAAGCTAAGCTCTTTTGAAGAAGATTTAAAAGACGCAATTTCAATATATAACCGCGCTTGGGAAAAAAATTGGGGCTTTGTTCCTTGGACTGATGAAGAATTTGCAAGCCTAGCTTCAAAAATAAAAACGCTTTTAGACCCTGACATGGTAATTATTGCCTCAATAAACGATTCTCCTGTGGGTATGTTAGTATCGCTGCCCGACTATAACCAAGTTTTAAAAAAATTAAACGGAAGTTTGCTGCCTTTCGGAATATTTAAATTTTTATATTATAAAAATAAAATAGACGGTTTAAGGCTTATGGTAATGGGCGTAATAAAAGAATACAGGCAAAAAGGCATAGAAGCCGTAATGTATGAAAAAGGCTTAAAAAACGCTCTTAAAAAAGGATATAAACGCTGCGAACTCTCTTGGGTTTTAGAAGACAATGTTATGACGCGCAGAACCGCAGAAATGATGAACGGACGCATTTACAAAAAATACGCCGTCTACGGGAATTAATTTTGGACGCATGGACGTATTGAGGCTTGGCAGCGGCTAACAATAACCGCTGAAACTAGTTCAGGGCGATGTTGCACATCTGGCGGGGCGACGACAGCTTGGGATTTTTTGAGATAACCTTTTTGAGATAACCTTTGATTTATTTCTCAAAAAATTATAAAATTTGACTACATTTTTTGTTTTGGAGGCTTACAATGGCTAGAGTTTCAAAGAAAAAAGAAGTTGCAGCGGTAGAAAAACCAGTTAAAAAACCCGTAAAAAAAGTCGCGGTGAAAAAAGAAAAAACAGCGAAATCTAAAGAAAAAGTTGAAGTCGTAAAAACCGCTAAAACCATAAAAGGAGAGCAAACGCCTTCCGAAAAATTGAACGCGTATTTAATTATAGATTACCCCATTGAAAACGATATATTGCAGGCAAACGGTCATTACGCTATACGCATAGGCGCGTCGCACGACGGATACGTGGAAGTTTCTTTTAACGGCGGCGAATGGGTGCCTGCAAGATTTAGCGACGGATATTGGTGGTTTGACTGGGTTTATTTTAGCGCGGGAGATTATACTCTTGCCGCAAGAATGATAGGACAAGACGGAAAAACTGTAGCCGAAACTCCCTCAAGAAAATATACGGTATGCTAAAAAGAAAACAAACCGACGATTGTATATGCGATATTTATAAACAACTCGGCAAGATATGCGTTGCGTCGCTATTTGCCGGTTTGGTTTTCGTTTTCTTTGCGGCGTATAAAAAGAGAGACAGTTACGAAGATTATCAGGAGCGCTTAAGAAACGCATATGAAGGATTGTCGCCTGAAGAATATTAGCCGAAGGCGCAAATTGAGAAGTTTAAAAATCGTAAAGCCATAGTAATTATAGTATTATTGCGGCGTCTTCCAAAAACCATAACGCCCGTATTTGCCTTGTGCTTTTTGCGGCGTTTCTTTATCAGAAAATTTGTCAGTCCCTGTTTTGAGGACGACCCGCATTTTCTTCTTTGAACTGCCGCAAAACTCATGGCAATTACGGACACTATACGTTTCAAAAGACGCGCCTATTGGGTTTCTTTAAAAACTCAGCTTTTTTGCCGCCCTGAACCCCGTATTTATATATTGCGGGGCAGGACTGTTTCAGCGATTGCGTTATTTTTACGACGACATTCTGAAGCGGACGCCTCGTAAAGTTTTACTACGAAGTTCAGGATGACGGCTTTTTCGCTGAATTTTTAGAGAAACCTTTTTATCTTTTTAAGGGACAATCATGTATTTAAAAAAAGTTGAAATGTGCGGTTTCAAATCTTTTGCCGATAGAACCGTTTTAGATTTTGAGCCTGGCATTACAGGTATAATAGGTCCAAACGGCTGCGGCAAATCAAATATCTCAGACGGCATACGCTGGTGTTTAGGCGAGCAAAGAGCTAAATCTATGCGCAGCTCTCAAATGCAAGAAGTGATTTTCGGCGGAACTCAAACAAGAGCTACTACGGGAATGTCTGAAGTTTCTCTTACCTTTGACAATTCTCAAAACGTTTTGCCCATAGATTATTCCGAAGTTACCGTCGCAAGACGCCTTTTTAGAAGCGGCGAAAGCGAATATTTTATCAATAAAGCCCAAGTGCGCCTTAAAGATATAAAAGATATGTTCTTAGACACGGGCGTAGGTTCCGACGGATATTCCGTTATAGAACAGGGAAAAGTTGATTTTTTGACGACGGCAAAACCAGAAGACAGAAGAGAACTTTTTGAAGAAGCCGCAGGCGTCGCAAAATATAAAGTAAGACGCGAAGAAACTTTAAGAAGGCTTGAGAGAGTAGAAACCGATATGTCGCGCCTTTCAGACGCGCTGGCTATTCACAAACAGCAGATTACCGCCTTAGACATAGCCGCAAAAAAAGCGAAACAATATAAGAAATACCAAGAAGACCTAGCCAAATACGAAGTCGCCGCTTTGACGCGCCATATAACTTTCGGCGACGCGGAAATCAACCGATTAAAACAAGACCTAGACCCAAAAATAAAAGATTGCGAAATAAGCAATACTTCAGCCGCGCAGCTTGACGCCGCAATCGGCGAAATGCGCATAAACTTAGACGAGAAAAATGACAATTACGTCAATGTCAATAAAGATTTGGGCGAAATAAAAGCGCAGATAGGCGTTTGCGACCAAATAATACGGCATTCGTCGCAAAGAGAAACTGAAATCCGAACGGAACAGGAGAACCTTCAAGCCGAGCTTACAATAAACCGAGAACAAATTGCGCGTTATGAAACGCAGTTAAACAATATAGACGTTGACGACGGAACGCTTGCTTTTGAAACCGACGCTTTAGAAAAGGCTTACAGAGAAAAAGAACTTCGTTACAATTTAATTAAATCAAAATTTTCACAAGCCGAAAGCAGAGAAAATGAAATACGCTCAAGAATTTCCGAACTTGAAAACGAAAAAGAAAACAATATAAATTTAAAAGCGGAACTTTCTGAGACAAAAATACATTTAGACGCGCAAACGGGTTCGCTTCAAAGAATTATAACAAGGCTTGAAAGCGATATAGAGCCTTCAAAACAGGATATTTCAAACGCGCAGACGGAGCTGTCGCAATTGAGCGACGCTCTCATCTTGCTTGAAGCCAGAAAAGAAGAAATAAATAAAACCGTTCTTGATAACGAAAACAAAGTGAACGCGCTTGAGGATAAGATTTCCAGTTTAAAACAGGAGCTTGCTTCAAACGATTCAAGAATGGCGACTTTAAAAGAGTTTGACTTGCAAGACCCTATACGCTCGTCAATAAGAGCTGTTTTAACTTTAAACGTCGCAAGAGGTCCCGTGAGCGGTCTTATTGACGCTACAGACGATAAAGACGAACTTATAGCCGCAGCTTTAGGCGAAAAATTAAATTATCTTGTCGCAGATACCGTAGAGCAAGCCGAGACCGCCATAAGATTTTTGGAAGAAAACGGACTTAACCGCTTGTCTTTCATAATCGCCGATAAAGTTCCTGATATTTTGCCTAAAACTCTGGGGCTTCCGCAGGGTTTTGACGAACTCATAAAATTTTTAAAATATTCAGAACGCGACGAAAAAATTATACGTTTCCTTTGCGGAGACACCGTAGTGTCGGGCAACAAACTTTACGGCGCAATAGTCGTGTCCGGCGGAGGCAAGCCCGCGTTTGAAAAGCCCGTTTTAATTGAAGAGCAAATCAAAAAACTTGCCGAAAAATCGCAAGAATATAAAAATCAAATAGCTCAAACTCAAAGCGAAATAGACGCCATTAACGATTATCACACAAATTCAAAACTTGAAAAAGAGCGTTTCGGATTTGACGCGATAAGAATTAAAGCTCAAATTGAGACCAAAACGGCAATGTTGTCCGACAAAAGAAACGAGATAAAAAATACCGTTGAAGAAATAAACGCGCATAGAGAAGAAATAAACGCTAAAGCGGCGGAACTTTCAACTTTTAACGAAAGGCTCGCGGCTTTCGACGCGGCTTTATCGCAAATTGAAGACGAAGAAAACAGACTTTACGAAGAACTAAAAATCGTTGAAGAAACCGCAGACGCCGCAAAAAAAGAAGAATCGCTTTTGGCGCCTGATATGATGGAAGCCCGCAGCGCTTGGGACAAAAAAGCCGCCGAAATGGAAAATAAGCAGAAAGGCAGGCAGTATATAACCGACAACATTTCAAACGTCAATAGGCAAATAGAATACGCGCTAAATAAAATTGCTGAAAACGAAACTAAGATTAACGAGCTTTTAACTTTGCAGGAAAGCGAAACCGTCAAAATTCAACAACTTTACGAACAGCAGGCTCAGAAAGAAGCGGAAGTGCAGGTTTTTCTTTCTGACAGAGAAAATTTGCAAAATGCCATAGACGAAAAAACAGACGCTTGGCATGAAATGCGCGCAAAAAGCGACGCTTTAAACAATGAAATAAGCGCAATACAAGTTGATTTAAAAAATTACGAATATCAAAAATCCGATTTAGAAAAAAGGCTTTTAGAAACTTACGGCAAACGCTATGAAGACATCAAAAATGATTTTGACGGCGTTGAAATAAACGACGAAGAAATAACGAGAATAAAAAGAAAAATGGAATCTATGGGTTCGGTCAATCTCGCCGCGCAGGAAGAATACGACGCGCTTGAACAAAGATACAATTTTCTTTTAACGCAGCAGCAGGATTTGCTCAAAGCAAAAGACGATTTGCGCGAAGTGATAAAGAAAATAAATAATTCAACGATAGAAAATTTCAAAAAAACTTTTGACGTTGTGAGGATAAACTTTAAAGAACTTTACCGCAAACTTTTCGGCGGAGGCGAGGCGGACTTAATTCTTACCGACGAAAACAATCTTTTAGAAAGCGGCGTTGACATTTTTGCCCAGCCTCCGGGCAAAAAACTTCAAAACATTTCGCTTTATTCCGGAGGGGAAAAAGCTCTCACCGCAGTGGCTCTGCTTTTTGCGTTCTTTATGGTGAAACCTTCGCCGTTTTGTATTTTAGACGAAGTTGACGCTCCGCTTGACGACGCAAATATCGGCAGATATATAGCGATGATAAAAGAGTTTTCTCAAAAAACGCAATTTTTAGTTGTAACGCACAATAAACGCACAATGGAAATGGCAGATATTTTATACGGCGTGACGATGGAAGAACACGGCGTCTCAAAAATAATATCGGTAAGAATGAACAAACAAGACCAAGCAACAGCCTAGAAAAAGGGTATATCTAAAAACCCGTATTTTTTAAGGAATAAACAAGACAACTGGGAAATACCACGCCGCTTCAAGCGGCGACCATTTATAAATAAAGTGGAATAACGACAGCGTCGCCATAACGGCAGCTTCCAAAAAATCTGATGAATTCCCCTTTTAAAGAATGGTGAACGCGCGACAAATCAGCAAAGAGCGCAATATGAAGACGGCTGGGTTGCCCTACGCGGTTTTGTTGTTGCTTGCCGCTACATTTCTTTGATGTTGTTTGTCTGTCATGCTGAATTAATTTCAGCATCTGCCGTTTGTCGCTGACGTCATTTAAAACCGACGTTTCGCGTAATATTTTCATACCCGATACAAACATGGACAAAGTTCCGTTGCGATAATGTCCTTTTGGATATTACAATAATATATGTTAAATCGGAGAGCGTAATGTTAAAAAAAATTTTTTTACTTTCATTCATTGTTTTTATTTTTTCAATTCCAGCTTATGCCGTAAAAGTATATCCAAACCCGTGGATACCCGCAGATAAATCAAACACGCATAATGGAATCATAACTTTTGCAGGTCTTTCCCCTGCCGGCGGGACAATAATGATATACAATTCAACGGGAGAACTCGTAAAAAAACTCTCATGGGATACGGGATCTTCCGCGACGTGGGACGCTAAAAACGATATAGGCGAAAATGTAGCCAGCGGCGTCTATATTTGGGTTTTAACGCAAGGCGGGAACGAAAACGGCAAGATTGTAATAGTAAGATAACAGACTTTCACTGGAGACATAAATGAAACTTCAAAAAGGGTTTACTCTCGTAGAACTTGTAGTCGTAATTGTTATCGTAAGCGTTTTATCAATACTTGCCGTGCCTATTTATAAAGGGTATGTTGATAGAGCCGCAATGACTGAGGGCAAAACTTTAGTATCTACTATACTTAACGCCGAAGTCCTTTATTTTGCCGAACACGGATATTATTACGGAAACGGAAATATAAACGCTCCTCTGCAGTATGACGAAGTTTTAAACATAGACGCAAGAGGGAATAAATATTTCAATAATTTTTGGATTTTGGCGACATCTTCAGGAACGACTTTTGACGGCGCCATGACGGAAAGTCCGCACCTTGTTACCGCAGTAGCTCAAGCAATGAACGCAAGCGTAAGAACTATGAAAGACCCTCATTGGTGCGCGCGCTCTATCGCTCCCGTAGCGCCGCCCGCAGGGAAAAGACGCTGGCTAGACGACAGTCTTCATAACGGCGACCCGTGGAATACGGGTATTCCATGGGTTCTTCCAATTTCCTACTGTTTTCACAACAATCACCCTGAAACTTAATTTAGATGTCTCGTATCAATAAATTTCATAAAAAGTTTAAGGCGCAAGGGCGGGCTTTATTTTGATATTTCAAAAACTGCGGTTTGGGCGAATAAATTCGGCAAGAACTTTATTTCTTTGTTTTCGCTGAAGAAAAATTCCGTAAGCGTTTTATATTTTTTCCGCGCGCAAAATTTTTCAAAATCTCTTATGCTTAAAAACCTTAAATTTGGGGTATTATACCATTGATAAGGCAAATTTTTTGTAACGGGCGAATTTCCTAAAAGCAAATCTTTTCTTGCCGTAATATAGGCAAAATTAGGGAACCCTATTATTATTTTTTTACCTAACCTGAAAGATTCCTCTATCACATAATCTATTTTGCGCATTTGCTGCAAACTATTGTGCATGATTATATAGTCAAAACTGTCGTCGGGGTAAGAATCTATGCCGCTTTCTATATCGGTATGAAAAACCGTCAAGCCCTTTTCAACGCAGGCGTATATCGCTTCTTCGTCTATCTCTATGCCTTGCGCATTTATGTTTTTGGTCTGCGTAAGATAATAAAGCAAGTCGCCCGCGCCGCAGCCTAAATCTAAAACCTTGCTTTCTCTTTCTATTACGGAA